>NZ_JBTRWP010000005.1:0-80734 GCF_054609335.1 Acidiferrobacter sp.
TCGGTGTTGTCTTTCCGAAGCACGGAATCAAGCGCCGCAGGATGTGTGTGCGGGCTCTCTGGAGCATGCCCATGAACCGTGTCATTCAGTAAGAAGCTCACCCGCTTGAGCGGGTTGAGAGTGTCACTAACGAATCATCCTTCGTCCATGTCCATTGTTTGAGGCGCGGGAATCACAGCGCGCCTCGTGCCGTCCTGAGTCGAATGAAGGCTTATTTGAAGAGCCAGAGCCTGAGGGCTTCTGATCAGGCGTGGCTTGTCGTGGACAAAGACCAATGGACCGAAGACCAGCTCACCGAACCCCATGCCTGGTCCAAAGGTTCCGATAATTTCGGTTTCGCGCTCAGTAACCCAAGTTTCGAGTATTGGCTCCTCCTTCATTTCGAGGATGGCGAAGGCCTCGCATCGGCGCGCGAGTGTTCCGATCGCCTTCGCCGCCACTGCCCGCGGTTTGACAAGGGAGTAGTGGACTTGGCCTTAACCGTCTCCGACGCCCGTATTCGTGCGGCGATACGACGGGCGAAGCGTCGCGATACGCCACCATGCGGCGATTGGCCGCGGGCCTTGGGCGGAACGACTGTCTATCGGCTGGTCGATCAAATGGTTTCGCCCGGGGCGCCGTAAGCGTACGCGTGTATGCCTGGTGGGGCGATGTAAGCCTTGCGCGTCTTGCGTCCGCTCCTAAGGCCTACAATCCGAGCCGCTCCCAGATGATGCTCGAGGCGGCCGCTTTGTTGAGGGTGTAGAAGTGGAGCCCCGGGGCTCCCGCGGCCAGGAGTTCGGCGCACAGGGATGTGGTTACGTCGAGACCGAAGGAGCGGATCGATTCGGCGTCGTCTCCGAAATCTTCCAGCCGCCGCCGGATCCAGCGCGGCACTTCGGCCCCGCAGGCCTCGGAGAAGCGCAGCAGCTGGCGGTGGTTCGTGATCGGCATGATGCCAGGCACGATCGGAATCGTGAGCCCCCGCGCCTCGCAGGCGTCGACGAACCAATAGTAGGCGTCGGCGTTGTAGAAATACTGGGTGATCGCTGAATTCGCGCCCGCCCCCACCTTTTCCTGGAAGTGCTTGATGTCATCCTCGGCGCTCACGGCCTGGGGGTGCACCTCGGGGTAGGCGGCCACTTCTATGTGGAAGTGGTCTCCGGTCTCCGCGCGTATAAAGCGCACAAGTTCGGAGGCGTAGCGGAAATCGCCGGGATCGACCATGCCCGAGGGCAGATCGCCGCGTAGCGCCACGATGTGGCGGACGCCCAGCGCCTTGTAGGTACCCAATATCTCGCGAACGCCCTCGCGGGTCGCGCCGATGCACGAGAGGTGGGGTGCCGCCGCTTTGCCCCGCTCCGCGATCTCCCGGACGGTTTCCAGCGTCCGTTCCCGCGTACTCCCCCCGGCCCCGAAGGTTACCGAGAAGAATCGCGGGTCGAGTGGCGCGAGTTGCTCCAGGGCGGCGTGGAAGGCCGCGCGCGCCTCCTCGCTCTTCGGTGGAAAGAACTCGAAGCTGAAGACCCGCGCGTAATGCCGTTGCGACTCCACCTTTAGTAACGGTACCGGGTCGGCTTAAAAGGACCCTCGGCCGGCACATTGATATACGTGGCCTGCTCGGGCGTAAGCCGCGTCAGGTGCGCACCGATCTTATTCAAATGCAGGCGCGCGACCTTCTCGTCTAGGTGCTTGGGCAAGGTATAGACCTGCACCTTGTAATCCTGTGACCGGCCCCAAAGCTCGATCTGTGCCATGACCTGGTTTGTGAACGAGGCCGACATGACGAAGCTCGAATGACCGGTTGCGCAGCCCAGGTTCACGAGCCGTCCCTCGGCCAGGATGATGACCTTCTTGCCGTCCGGAAACACTACATGGTCCACCTGGGGCTTGATATTCTCCCAGGGCAGGGTCCGCAAGGCGGCGATGTCGATCTCGGAATCGAAGTGCCCGATATTGCAGACGATCGCCTCATGCTTCATGGCCCGTACATGCTCAAGGCCTATGACGCGGACGTTGCCGGTCGCGGTCACAAAGATATCAGCGAGCGGCGCGGCCTCGTCCAGGGTCACTACCCGGTAGCCCTCCATGGCCGCCTGCAAGGCGCAGATCGGGTCGATCTCCGTGACCCATACGGTCGCGCCCATGCCGCGGAAGGCTTGTGCGCAGCCCTTGCCCACATCGCCATAGCCCGCCACGAGGCAAATCTTGCCGGCGATCATGACGTCGGTGGCGCGTTTGATCCCGTCGATCAGGGACTCACGGCATCCGTAGAGGTTGTCGAACTTGGACTTGGTGACCGAGTCGTTCACGTTGAACGCCGGGCAGAGCAACTTGCCCTTGGCCTCGAGTTCGTAGAGCCTATGCACCCCGGTGGTGGTCTCTTCGGACAGCCCGCGCACGTCCTTCATGAGGTTCGGATAGCGCTCGTGCATGACTGCGGTCAGGTCGCCGCCGTCGTCGAGCAGCATGTTCGGGTGCCAACCGTCGGGCCCGTTGATGGTTTGCTCGATGCACCACCAGTACTCCTCGTCGCTCTCGCCCTTCCAGGCGAAGACCGGTATGCCCGCGGCGGCCATGGCAGCGGCCGCGTGGTCTTGGGTCGAGAAGATATTGCACGACGACCAGCGCAGCTCCGCGCCCAACTCGACGAGCGTCTCCATCAGGACCGCGGTTTGGATCGTCATATGGAGGCTGCCGGCGATTCGTGCACCCTTCAGGGGGGCTTTCCCTTTATATTCCTCGCGCAGGGCCATGAGGCCCGGCATCTCGGTCTCCGCGATCGCGATCTCAGCGCGGCCGTAGGCCGCCTGCCCAATGTCGGCTACCTTATAGTCATTTGTCTCTTGTGCGTGTACAGCCGATTTCATGTCTCTCTCCTACCGCAGGGACTGGATCTTCTTGCCTTCGACGGCCGCGCGCAGGGCCTCGGCCTTGTCGGTGCGCTCCCACAGGAACTCACTCTCGGTGCGACCGAAATGGCCGTAGGCGGCGGTCTTTGCGTAAATCGGACGCAACAGGTCCAGGGTTTGGATGATGGCCTTGGGCCGCAGGTCGAAGTGTTCGGCGACCAGTTCGGCGATGCGGCTGTCGCTCACCACCCCGGTCCCGAAGGTTTCGACCCGGATCGAGACCGGTTGCGCCACCCCGATCGCGTACGCGACCTGGATCTCGCAACGCGCGGCCAAGCCCGCGGCCACGATGTTCTTGGCGACATAACGCCCGGCGTAGGCCGCTGAGCGGTCGACCTTGGAGGGGTCTTTCCCGGAAAACGCCCCGCCCCCATGGCGCGCCATGCCGCCGTAGGTGTCAACGATGATCTTGCGACCCGTGAGCCCGCAGTCTCCGACCGGGCCACCTACCACGAAGCGGCCTGTCGGGTTGATGAAGAAGCGCGTCTCTTTCTTGAGCCAGCCCTCGGGCAGCGAGGGCTTGATGATCTCCTCCATGACCGCTTCCTTCAGGTCCTCGTAGCGCACCTCAGGGTCATGTTGCGTGGAGACGACGATGGTGTCGATCGCGGCCGGGATGTCGTTCTCGTAGCGTATCGTCACCTGGCTCTTGGCGTCCGGCCGCAGCCAGGGCAGGCGTCCAGAGCGGCGCACGGCGGCCTGTCGCTGCATGAGTGTATGCGCGAAGGTGATGGGCATGGGCATCAACGTCTCGGTCTCGTTCGTGGCGTAGCCGAACATGAGGCCTTGGTCGCCCGCGCCCTGCTCCAGGTCCAGCCCCTCACCTTCATTGACCCCTTGCGCGATGTCTGGTGACTGCTTGTCCATGGCAACTACCACGGCACAGGCATCGCCATCGAAGCCCATGCGTGCCTCATAGCCGATGCGCCGTATGGTCGAGCGCGCGATCTCGGTGAAGTCGACGATCGCCTTGGTGGTGATTTCCCCCGACAACACCACGAGCCCCGTGTTCACGAGCGTCTCGCACGCGACACGCCCATGGGGGTCCTGGGTCAGTACGGCGTCAAGCACCCCGTCCGAGATCTGGTCCGCGATTTTGTCGGGGTGACCTTCGGACACCGACTCAGACGTAAAGAGATAGGTTTTCGACATGATGGCTCCCGGGTTCTTGGGTGAGGTCCTTAAAGAAGAAGTGAAAATACGCCGAAATCGGGCGAGGGCTAGTCTGCTAGAAACCAATACCATAACATAGCTTTCTCGTGAAAAGACAGATGGCGGCTGCGTTTTTGGCAAGGCGCCGTCTAAAGGCTAACATAGCCGGATGTCGCCCATTCCCCCAAGGCCATTGTTGAGATTGACAGGCCAGGCCATTTTTGATTACGCCATGATTCGCGAGGGAGATCGCGTGCTTCTGGGCGTGTCCGGGGGCAAGGATAGCCTGAGCCTTCTGCAGGTGCTGCGCCATTTGCAGAAAAAGGCCCCGGTCGCCTTCGACCTCGGGGTGGCGACCGTGGATCCGGGCATAGAAGGCTTCGACCCCGCGCCGCTCAGCCCCTATATGCAGACCCTCGGTGTCCCGTATTTCTATGAACGGCAGGCCATTGCCGAACGTGCCCGGACGACGCTCGGCAACGATTCGTTCTGCAGCTACTGTTCGCGCATGCGGCGCGGAACTTTGTATCGCGTCGCCCGCGACCACGGCTACAATGTCCTGGCGCTGGCCCAGCACCTCGATGATATCGCCGAATCCTTCCTGATGAGCGCCTTTTATGCCGGGACCTTGCGTACCATGCGCGCCCATTATCAAATCGACGCCGGGGATCTGCGCGTCATCCGCCCCTTTGTCTATGTCCGCGAACGCCAGTTGCGGGACTTCGCGCGCACAGCCGCGCTTCCTGTGATCGCCGACAACTGCCCGGCGTGTTTCCGAAAGCCCGCCGAGCGCGCCGCTATGAAGGCCATGCTGGCCGCCGAGGAGTCGCGCCACAAGGTGCTATTTCGTAATCTCCTGAAGGCCGTGCGCCCCCTCCTCGGTACCGCCGAATCCCCTGATGGCGCCCCGCGGTGACCGACGCGGCGCGGCTCTGGCACAATGCGCCCCCATGACTGCGGCCTTTGATCTCACCGGCGCCCATCGCGCGCCTTTTCGCTGGCACTTGCTTGCGCCCCGCCACTGGCCGTCCTGGGCGGCCGTCGCCCTGTTGCGGGGCAGTCTTTATCTGCCCCTCGCGATGCGCGCGCGGATCGCGAGGATCCTGGGTCACCTCTATTATCGCGGGAACGCGAAGCGGCGGCGCATCGCCGCGATCAATATCGCACTTTGTTTCCCCGACTGGAGCGTCGAACGCCAGGCGCGAGCGGTGCGGGAGCATTTCCGGTTGGCGGCGCTCGCGCTCTTTCACATAGCGGTCCTATGGTGGGGCGACGAGCGGATGATCGATTGCTGTCTGCGTGTGACAGGACTTGAGCATTACGAGACGGCGCGCGCCGCCGGCCGCCGCGTCATCGTCCTTCATTGTCATTGCGTGGGTCTTGAGGCGAGCCTCGCCTTGTCCCGCTACTTCCCTTACGTGGGATTCGTGAAGCCCATGAAGGACCCCGTCCTGGACTTCGTCATGACGCGCGGGCGCGAGCGCTTCGGTGGCCGCGTGTTCGCGCGCGAGGCTGGGATACGCGCCCTGGTGCGCGCCGTGAAGGCCGGCTACGGCGCCTCCTACGTGCCGGATGAGGATCTCGGGCCTAAGGAATCGGTGTACGCCCCCTTTTTTGGGGTCCAGGCCGCGACCTTGCCGACCCTCGGACGCCTCGCGCGCATGACCGATGCAGTGGTCATCCCATGCTTTACGCGGCTTCTGGCACGCGGTGGCTGCGAGCTGTGGCTGGAGCCCCCGATCGCCAGCTTCCCGACGGGCAGCGAGCCGGGGGACGCCGCCGCCATGAATGCCACCATAGAACAAGCCGTTTTGAAGATGCCGGAGCAGTACATGTGGACCATGAAGCGCTTCAAGACCCGCGATGACGGCGTCTCCCCTTATGACTGAACGACTCGGGTGGGGTGAGCGAATGGTGGGCGGGCTCTTGCGAGGGCTTGCGGCTCTGCCTTGGCCGCTGCTCCTGATGACAGGGACGGGCCTCGGGGCCTTGGCCTACGCGCTGGCTGTACGTCCGCGCCATATCGCGCGCGTCAATGTCGGCCTCTGTTTTCCCGAACTCTCGGGGGCCGCGCGCGAGCGCTTAGTGCGCCGCCATTTTCTGGCCATAGGACAAAACGCATTCGCGACCCTGCGTCTTTGGTGGGCCTCGGAGGACGAACTGCGCCGGCGCGTGCGCATCATTGCGCGGGAACCCTATGATGAGGCGCTCGCGCGCGGCCGTAACGTCATCCTGCTCGCCCCGCATTTCCTGGCCCTGGAGGCCGGCGGCCTGCGGATCTCGAGTCTCGGCCCGTGCATCAGCATGTATCGCGCCCCCGCTAGCATTCTCGAGCACGCCTTGCTGGCGCGGCGCACGCAGTATGGAGCGACGCTCTGGCGTCACGACGCGCCGCTACGCTCGCTTATCCGCAGCATCCGCGAACACAAGCCCTTCTATTATCTGCCCGACCTGGATCCGGGCGACGCCGAGGCGGTCCCCGCGCCCTTTTTCGGGATACCGACCCCGACGCTCACGGCGCTTGCGCGCATCGCTCATCTCACCGACGCCGTGGTGCTGCCCTGCTATACCCGTAAGCTGCCGGGGGCGGGGGGGTATGAGGTCGAGATCGGTCCACCGCTCGCGCCCTTCCCGACGGACGATGCGCTCGCCGACGCGACCCGCATGAACGCCGCTATCGAGCAGGGGATTCGTCGGATGCCTGAGCAATATCTCTGGACTTACAAGCGTTTCAAGCGCGTGCATCGGGATGGGAGGTCTCTTTATGACTGAGCGTGCGGGGAGTCTCCGGCAGGCTGCCTCGCGCGTGGCCTTGGGGGTTTTTTGGTGTCTGAGTCATCTCCCCCTGCCGGTGCTGGCCTTCTTGGGGCGCATCCTCGGGGGGATCGGCTATGGCGTGCTTGGCTCGCGTCGGCGGGTCGTGGCTACGAACCTGCGTTTATGTTTCCCCGAGCAGAGTGAGGCCTGGCGCAGGCGCTTGGCGCGCACCCACTTCGCCTCCCTGGGTCAAGGATTTTTCGATGTCATGATCGCCTGGTGGGCGAGCCCCGCGCGTCTCTCGCGCCTGATCTCGTTTCGGGGACGCGAACATTATGATCGGGCCTTGGCGCGCGGGAATGTGATCTTGCTCGCCCCCCACTTCGCGGGCTTCGAGGTGGCCTGTCTCCTGTCGACCGAACGGCCCATGGTCAACGTCTATCGCCGTCTCCCCAACCCTGTCTTCGAGGCCGCCTTCCGCCGCAGCGTCGGACGTTTCGGGGCGACTATGATCACCCAGCAAGAGGGGGTGCGGCCGGTCTTGAAGGCCTTGAAAGAGGGGCGTGTCCTGTTTTATCTCCCGGATCAGGACTTTGGCGAGCGCTCCAGTGTCTTTGCGCCGTTTTTCGGGGTGCCGACCATCACCCTTCATGCCGTGGGGAGGCTCGCCCGCGCGGTCTCGGCGCAGGTCGTTCCGTGTTATGTATGGCAGAAGCCGCGCGGCCGGGGCTACGAGATCGTGTTCGGCGCGCCGCTTGCCAATTTTCCGAGCGGTGACGTCTTGACCGATGCCACGGCGACCAATCGCGCCATCGAAGAAGGGGTGCGCGAGCGTCCGGAGCAATATTTCTGGGTCCACAAGCGCTTCAAGACGCGCCCCCCGGGGCTGCCCCCGGTCTATTAGGACGAATGGGCGGCAAGATTGACAAAGATTGTCATGACGTGCCATCGTTCAGGCGAGAGGTACCCTAACTATGGCAACCATGAATGTGTCCCTGCCCAACACCATGAAGGGCTGGATAGAAGATCAGGTAAGAACCGGCCATTACAGCAACGTGAGCGATTATGTCCGCGATCTTATCCGTCGCGATCAGGAATATCAGGGTCAGCGGGAAGCCTTGATGCAGGCCCTCATCGTAGGAGAGAAGAGCGGCGTGTCGAGTCGTTCACTTGGGGAGATTTGGCAGGACGTGAAGGGCCGTCGCGGTCCGGATGGTTAAGCTCTCCGAGGCTGCGGCCCGGGACATCGAAGATATTTTGGAGCGATCCATTGAGGAGTTCGGTGTTCGCCAAGCGGAGACATATTACATTGCCCTCAGCCGGTGCCTAGAATTACTGGCCGCGAACCCCGAAATGGGGAGTGCCGCCGAGGATATCCGCCCTGGTTACCGGCGCTTTCCTCACGAGCGTCATGTGATCTTTTACACGGTCGGCTCTGACGGCCTTCTGGTTGTGCGCATCCTCCATCAGCGGATGGACATGGCCAAAAATTTCGCACGGTGAATCGTCAACTACCCCGTCCTCACCATCGCCAACGCCACCCAAAAGCGGGCCTACGAACTGGTCAAAACTTACCAGATGTAGACAGCAGCCGGAACTGCGTTTTCAGGCTAGTGGCTTGACACATAAGGCGAAACCCCTTGGTGGTCGGAGGATCAGGCTAGGGGGACGATTTGTCGAGCCGTTTCAGGAAGACCTCCATCTCGCGCGCCGCCTGCACATGCCCGTCGGCGCGGGCGGCGTCTATCCCGCTCCGGTAGGCGTGGCGGGCATCATCGAGGCGCCCGCAGGTGGCGAGCGCCTTGCCGAGGAGCTTCCAGGCGGCGGCGTGTTTCGCATCGAAGGCGACCGCCGCTTCGAGGTGCGTGATCGCCTTATCGTATTCCCCGCGGCGCGCGTATTCGCCGCCCAGCCCGAAGCGCAAAAGCAGGTTGTCCTGCCCGCGCGCCAGCATTTTTTCCAGAGCTTCTGTATCCGTGGCCGGTCTCCTCGCAACGTTCACGCGCGCCGCACGAGGCGCGCATAGTAGAACCCGTCCATCCCGGACTCGCCGGGAAGAAACTGCCAACCTGTGCGGGCGCGCCGACCGGCCCCGAAGCTCCAGGGGTCCTCGCGCGCGTCAGGCGTGCGTTCAAGAAACGCCAGTATCTGCTCCTCGTTTTCCTCGGGCAGCACCGAGCAAGTCGCATAGACCATGGTGCCCCCAGGAGCCAGATTTTGCCAGAGCCGGTCGAGTAGCCGCGCTTGCGCAAGGCGCAGCGGTGTAAGGTCGCTTGCCCGCCTATGCAATTTGATATCCGGGTGGCGCCGGATCACGCCGGTCGCCGAGCACGGCGCATCGATCAGGATGCGCTGGAAGCGGTCGGCGAGGGGGTCTGTGGTGAGGTCTTGGGTCAGTACTCGGACCCGTGCGTCGCACCCGAGGCGCTCCACGGTCTGCCGCAGGCGCGCGACCCGCGCCGGATCGTAGTCAACGGCGGTCACGTGGGCCTGCGGCGCGCTTTGTGCGATATGTCCGGTTTTGCCGCCTGGTGCGGCGCAGGCATCGAGCACGGCGTCGCCCGCGCAGGCGGCGAGCAGGGGCGCTGCCAGCTGCGCGGCCGCATCTTGGACCGTTACCAGTCCTTCCTTGAATCCGGGCAGCTCCAGCACCTGGGCGCCGTGGGAGAGTATGACCGCCGTCTCTACCAGCGGGTGGGCGTGGGCGGACACGCCGCCCAAGGCAAGTCGCTGCAGGTACTCGGTTCGCGTGACTCGTTCCGTATCGACGCGCAGCGTGAGCGGCGCGCGCTCGTCGTTGGCCGCCAAGATCGCACGCCACGTGTCAGGCCAGGCGGCCTTCAGTCGCGCCACCAGCCACTCCGGGTGGTTGGGGTCGTCCCGGGTGCTGGCGTCGTTTTTGGCGGCAGCGGCGCGTAACACCGCGTTCACGACCCCCTTGGCCCAGGGTTTGCCCAGCACCTCCGTTGTGGCGACCGCCTCGGATACCGCCACCGGGATCGGTGTTGCCATGAAGCGGGCCTGATAGAGCCCGACGAGGATCAGTGCCTGGAGGTCCTGGTCGGCCTTGCGAAACGGCCGCTTGAGGAGGGGTGCCGCGAGCGCGAGGAGGCGCGGCGTGTGGCGGATGGTTCCTATCGCCAGTTCTTCCACGAGCGGATGGCGGCCGTGCCGCACGCGATCCTCATCGAGTGCCGCATCCAAGGCCCGCCCGCCGAGCACGGCGGCGACCGCCCGCGTGGCCCGCGCTCGCAGGTTCAGGGCGTGGCGGGCTTCAGCCAATCCGGTCCCCAGGGCGCAGGGGGTGCGCCTGAAGAAAGCTCGCCGCCACTTGTGCGCGTCCGCTCGCCGCCTGCAGACTCGTTACACAAAGCGCCCCGCGACCGGTGCCGATCAAGAGGTCCGGCTTGACCTGGAGCACCACGCCCGGGGCGGGCTCTCCCTCGATCTCCACGGCGCGCGCCGCGCAGATCTTGGTCGCGACGTCGCCGATTACGGTGCGCGCCTCGGGCCAGGGCGTGAGGGCCCGGATCTGCCGATCCAAGGCGAGCGCTTCTCGTTGCCAGTCGATAACCCCTTCCTCTTTGCGCAGCTTGCGCGCATAGGTCGCGCCCGTGGTCGGCTGTGCGACCTCCGGCACAGAGGCGCCGCGGTGCAGGGCGTTGAGTACCGGGAGCAATGTCTCGGGCCCAAGCCGCGCCAGCCGATCGGCCAAGGTCAAGGCGGTGTCCGTGGGTCCTATGTCGGTGGTGGCGTGGGCCAGCATGGGGCCCGTGTCCAGTCCTGCGTCCAGGCGCATGATCGTGACGCCGGTTTGTGCGTCGCCCGCCTCGATCGCCCGGGCAATGGGTGCCGCCCCACGCCAGCGTGGGAGCAGTGAGGCGTGAATGTTCAGGCAGCCGAATCGCGGGATGGTCAAGAGGCTGGCCGGCAGGATGAGCCCATAGGCCACCACCACGACCACGTCGGGGTGATACTCCTGCACGATTTGCTCGGCAACGGCCCCGTTTTCGGGCGTGTGGACCGGGATCGCGAATTCGTCTGCGAGGGTCTTGACCGGGGTTGGGGTCAGCTTGCGTCCACGGCCGGCCGGCCGATCGGGCTGTGTGAGGACCGCGACGACGGGGTAGCCTGCCGCTTGCAAGGCCTCCAGGGTCGGACAGGCGAAGGCCGGTGCGCCGGCGAAGACGATCCTCACAACCGGCTCACATCGCCAGCCGCTGCTGCTTTTCGAGTTTCTTGCGGATGCGCTGTTGTTTCAGACGCGAGAGGTAGTCGACGAAGACCTTGCCGTCCAAATGGTCGATTTCGTGCTGAATGCATACCGCGAGCAGATCCTCCGCGACGAGCTCGAAGGGTGTCCCATGCTGATCCAGCGCGCGCACCGTGACCCTCTGGGCTCGTTCGACCTCCTCGAATACGCCCGGTACGGACAGGCAGCCCTCTTCGACGCCGAAGACCCCGGATCGCTCACTGATGACGGGGTTCACGAAGACCTTGAGGTCCTTATGGTCGGCGCTCGCGTCGATGACGATGACGCGTTTGGCCACGTCGATCTGGGTCGCCGCCAAGCCTATGCCCGGGGCTTTGTACATGGTCTCGGCCATGTCTCGCACCAGATCCTGGATTTCTTTGTCCACGCGCGCGACTGGCAGCGCCTTTTTGCGCAGCCGAGGGTCCGGATAACGAAGGATTTCGCGCAGTGCCATGAAGCCGCATTATACCGGAATTCCGTGTCCGTCGCTCTTCCGGCGGGTGGACGACCAACGAATCACCCACTACACTCCACCCCATGCGTCGAGTTCGCTTAGGTCTTCTACTGGTGGCGGCCCTGTCGCCCGCAGCGTGGGCGGGTCGCCTAGTCGTCCCCCACGTCCCACAAAGCTATGTGGTCCGTAAGGGCGATACGCTCTGGGGCATCGCGAATCATTTCTTTCGCGACCCGTGGCGTTGGCCCGGGATCTGGAATCGGAACATCCAGATTCGCAACCCCGACCTCATCTATCCCGGCGACGTCATCGCGCTTCGCTATGCCCACGGCAAGCCCTACTTGGTGGATGAGGGGCCGGTCCAGGCCGTGGGCGGGCGCTCCGGCAATACGGTCGTGCTGAAGCCCGCGATGGGCTCGCACGCCTTGGTCGGGGCTATCCCCACCCTGAGTCCGAATGTCATAGGACCCTTCCTGCAGCGACCGCTCGCGCTGTCGCGCCGCGCCTTTGGGCGCCTGGGCTACGTGGCGGGGGCGGTCCATCGGCACACCTTTCTGGGTCCCGTGGGCCGTTTTTATGCCCGCGATCTCGGTGCCCATCCGGCCAAGATTTACGAGATCTACCGACGCGGCCCGGCGTTGCGCGACCAGGACGGAGATTTCCTGGCCTATGAGACGAAATACATCGGGCGCGCCAAGCTTGTGCGGCGCGGCCATCTGCCGGAGCTCGAGGTCCTGTCGTCGATCCGCGAGGTGCAAGCGGGCGACCGCCTGATTCCGTGGCAACCGCAGCCGCCCATCCCCTATTATTATCCGCGCGCCCCTAAGAAGCAGATCCATGGGGCCGTGGTGGCGGCGACCCACGACAACCTGAATCTTGGCACTTACGCCGCGCTCGCCATCAATGTGGGCAAAAATGCCGGCATCCGTCGCGGCTATGTGCTGCGTATCTATAGTCGCCCGCGTCGCTTCTACGACCCTGTCGCGCACGAGACGGAGCGCGGCCGCAGACAACCGCTGGGGCTGCTCATGATCTTCCGGACGTTCGCGCACGTGAGCTATGGTGTCATCATGCAGGCGCGCCGCGAGATCCACGTGGGTGATACGGTCGCGACGCCGTAAGATTGACCTTGACCGCGGTTTGCTCCATGCTCTTAGCTAAAGGCGCCACGCGCCGTACCTCAGGAGCGGACCGTAGAGTGCAAGATCCTGAAATGAAAGAAAACGTCCTCGACGTCCTGATGTATTTGTTCGAAAACTACATGGACGAGGGACCCGACTTCCAGCCCGACCAGGAGTCCCTGGTCGATGAGCTGGCGCAAGCCGGCTTTCCTAAGGCCGAGATCGTCAAGGCCTTTGCGTGGCTCGAGGGGCTCGCGGCCTTGAGGAACAACCAGGCGGTATTGCCCACCAGCGCGTCCTTGAAGTCCCTGCGTGTGTACTCGGAGGACGAGCACAAGAAAATGGATACGTCGGCGCGCGGTTTCCTCCTGTTCCTGGAGCAGGGCGGGGTACTGGACGCCGCGGCGCGAGAGCTTGTCATTGACCGTGTCATGGCGCTTGAGACAGATGAGATGGATCTGGAGCAGCTAAAATGGATCATTCTCATGGTGCTCTTCAATCAGCCGGGTCAGGAGCAGGCCTACGCTTGGATGGAGGACCTCGTGTTCAACGAAACCCAAGGCGCTCTCAATTAGCGGTTCCTCCCCCAGGAAATCGCCGGGTGGCGTTTGCATCCTCCAAGGCCCATAGTGCGCCCAACTCGTTTGTTACATAAGACACATGGCTAAGAATCTCATTATCGTCGAATCGCCTGCGAAGGCCAAGACGATGAGCAAATACCTGGGTAAGGGATTCACCGCGCTTGCCTCCTACGGGCATGTGCGCGACCTCGTCCCGAAGAAGGGCGCGGTCGATACCGAGCACGACTTCGGTATGAAGTACGAGGTCATCGAGAAGAATCGCAAGCACGTCGATCTCATCATCAAGGCGATGAAGGGCGCTGACGCCTTGTACCTCGCTACCGATCCGGATCGCGAAGGCGAGGCCATCTCCTGGCACCTCTACGAGATCCTGAAAGACGAGGGCCTCATCGCCGACAAGCCCGTGTATCGCGTCGTCTTTCACGAGATCACGAAGCGCGCCATCCAGAAGGCGGTGGCCGAGCCTCGCGCGCTCTCGGAGAATCTGGTCAACGCGCAGCAGGCGCGTCGCGCCCTCGATTATCTCGTCGGGTTCAATCTGTCGCCCTTGCTTTGGAAGAAGGTCCGCCGGGGTTTGTCGGCAGGCCGCGTGCAGAGTCCGGCGTTACGCCTGATCGTGGAGCGCGAGGAAGAGATCGAGCGCTTCGTTGAGCGTGAGTATTGGACTATAGAGTCGGAGATGGAGGCCGAGGGCCAGGCCTTTCGCGCCAAGCTCACGACCCTTTCTGGGGCCCGGCTCGACCAGTTCGCGGTGCCCGACGGCGCGCGCGCCACGGAGATCGAGGGGCGACTCAAGGCGGGGGCGGCGGACGGCCGTTACCGGGTGCTTGCGGTCGAACGCAAACAGCGCAAGCGCAACCCGGCGCCGCCGTTCACCACGTCTACCCTCCAGCAGGAGGCGTCGCGCAAGCTCCACTTCACCGCCCAACGGACCATGCGCACCGCGCAGCAGCTTTACGAGGGCATCACCATCGAAGGCGAGACCGTGGGTCTCATCACGTATATGCGTACGGACTCCTTCACCCTGGCGCAGGACGCATTGACTGAGATTCGCGCGACGATTCAGGAGCGCTACGGGGCAGACAACGTGCCGCCGGCCCCCCATGTCTACAAGACGCGCTCCAAGAATGCACAAGAGGCCCATGAGGCCATACGGCCGACCTCGGTCGCGCGCTTGCCCGAGGGTTTGCGGACCCTTCTGACTGCCGACCAGATGAAGCTCTATGACCTCATCTGGCGGCGCACCATGGCCTGCCAGATGATCCCAGCGGTGCTCGACACCATGGCGGTCGATCTCGAGGCCGGTCCCGGCGACGTCTCCCGGGCGACGGGCTCGGTGGTGCTCGTGCCGGGTTTCATGGCTGTGTACCAAGAGGACCTGGACGACAAGAAGGGGGAGGACGACGAGGCCGATCGCTTGCTCCCGGACATGCGCGAGAACGATCGCATTGCGTTGAAGGAGATCCACAAGGAGCAGCATTTCACCGAGCCGCCGCCGCGCTACTCGGAGGCGAGTCTCGTGAAGACGCTGGAGGCGTTCGGGATCGGGCGCCCCTCGACCTACGCGACCATCATCTCGACCCTGCAGCAGCGCGAATATGTCGTCTTGGACAAGCGCCGCTTCCAGCCCACCGATGTTGGGCGGGTCGTCAACAAATTCCTCGCCCAGCACTTCGAGCGCTACGTCGATTACGATTTCACGGCGCGTCTCGAGGATGATCTCGACGCAGTGTCGCGTGGCGAAAAGGAATGGATACCCTTGTTGCGGGATTTCTGGGCCGAATTCCATCGCCAAGTCAGCGACAAGGAGGATGCCGAGCGGCCCGGCGTGGAGGTCTTGGCGGAGGCCTGCCCGCAGTGCCAGAAGCCGCTGTCCAAGCGACTCGGGCGCAATGGCTACTTCATTGGCTGCACCGGCTATCCGGAGTGCGATTACACGCGCAATCTGGGTGAGGAGGCCGAGGCGCCGGCGGCCGAGATCATTCCTGATCGCAGCTGTCCCCTGTGCGCGAGCCCGCTTGTCATAAAGCGCGGCCGTTACGGTCGTTTCGTGGGCTGCAGTAACTATCCGACCTGCCGGCATATGGAGCCCTTGGAGAGGCCGACCGACACCGGGGTGGTGTGTCCGGAGTGCCGAGAGGGAAAACTTCTCAAGCGCAAGTCCCGGTATGGGAAGCTCTTTTACTCCTGCTCGCGTTATCCGGACTGTAAATATGCTGTGTGGAATCCGCCGCTCGCCGAGCCGTGCCCGCAATGCGGCCACCCCATTCTTACGGTGAAGACCACCAAGCGTCGGGGTACGGAGAAGGTCTGTCCGCAAAAAGAATGCGGCTATGCCATCCCCTGCCCCGAGTGCGCGGAAGGCAACTCCTAGGTGCCCGAGGCCCGCGCGTCCGGGACAGGGAATAAGTCGGGCCCCGGATCGTCTCTATACCGGGAGACAACATGAAGCACGGGGCCCGATGATCAGGCGAGCGGTTCTTGTAGTGGTGGTGTCCCTGTGGGGCGCGCTTGCGGCTGCGGCCGCTCGTCCGCTGGCCCCCAATCAGGCCTTTCGCTTCCACGCGGCGGCTGCGCACGGCAAGCTCCTCGTGCGTTGGACCGCCGCGCCTGGCTATCACTTGTACCGCAGTCGCATCCATCTGTCTGTCGGACCGCGCAGCGTCCATCTCGCACCTTTCGTGCTCCCCCAGGGGCGGTGGGTCAACGATGCGGCGCTCGGCCACCAACAGGTGTATGAAGGTCGGACGGTTCTTGCGATCCCGTTCGCCGGGGCCCCCGGCGTCTCCGCGATCCGTGTGACGGCGCGTTACCAGGGCTGCGCGAATGCCGGTATCTGCTACCCGCCGCTTACAAAGACGGTCGTCCTGAAGACCCCAATAAGCGGTTGGCCTCCCGCGGGCCCTCTCAAGACGTCTTCCACTGGTTCGCCGCGCGCGCAAGCGCCTACGGCTAGCCTTAAGACGGGCTCCCTCAAGCCCATCGCCTCTCTCACGCCGGCCAAGCCCACCCCCCCTTGGACGACACTCGCCCTGTTTCTGGTGGCCGGGCTTGGGCTCGCGTTTACCCCTTGCGTCTTCCCGATGATCCCGATCCTATCGGCCACCGTCATCGGTCAATGTCGGGGGCGCGCCCGCCCGTTCACGCTCTCGCTTGCCTATGTGGCCGGCATGGCCGTGACCTACACGGGCGCTGGCGTGGTCGCGGCGCTTACCGGACACTATGTGCAAGCGGCCTTCCAGAACCCCTGGGTGTTGTCGGCCTTCAGCGCCCTGTTCGTGGTCCTCGCGCTCTGCATGTTCGGCTTGTACGACCTGCAGATGCCGTCCGCGGTGCAGGAACGCCTGGGTCGATTCGGCCAGGGCGGCCAAGTCTTCGGCAGCTTGGTCCTGGGGGGATTTTCCGCACTCATTGTGGGTCCTTGCGTGGCCGCCCCCCTGGCCGGCGCGCTGTTGCTCATCTCGCGTACGGGTGATGTCCTGTTCGGGGGTCTCGCGCTGTTTGCCCTGAGCGTTGGCATGGGCCTCCCACTGCTCGCCGTCGGGACCTCGGCGGGTCATTTTCTCCCCAAGGCCGGTCCATGGCTCGACAAGATTCGGGCGATCTTCGGCGTTGTCATGATCGGGGTCGCGATTTGGCTCGAAAGTCGTATCCTGCCGGGTCCCGTGACCTTGGGGCTCTGGTCGCTGCTGGCCATCATAGGCAGCGTGGCCCTGGGTACGCTCGAGCCCTTGTCTGCTAAGGCGCCGGGCTACGCGGGTGTCGCCAAGGGCCTCGGTATCGCCGTGCTCGGTTACGGTTTGGTGCTCGGCACGGGCGCCCTGTCCGGGGCTCGCGACCCGCTGGCCCCTCTTGCGCGCCTCACGGGCGCGGGCGCTCTATCGCTCTCGGGCCCAAAGCTTGCGTTTCAGACGATCCATGGCCAAAGCGGCCTGCGCCGCGTCCTGGCCGCGGCCCACGGCCGGCCGGTCTTGGTAGATTTTTGGGCGGCCTGGTGTGTCCAGTGCCGGCGCATGGAGACCAACACATTCCACGACCCTCGCGTCGCGGCCGCATTGGATTCAGTCGTGCTGGTGCGCGCCGATGTTACGCACAGCAATGCGCGCACCCGGCGTTTGCTGGCGCGCCTGCACGCCTTTGGGCCGCCGACCCTGGTTCTTTTGAATGGTCGCGGGGCGCGTGTCGGGCTCTGGCCCGGTTATGAGGGCCCCCATGCCCTTCTCACCCATCTCGCCGATCCGGTCCCCGTGGGGTCGCAGGGGACGCGGTCGACGGATTTGCGCCGCGAGGTCTCCAATTGAGTCGCGGGGGCGCCCACAGCGCTTCGCGTCCTGGCCACGCCTCGATGAGGGCCGCGGGCCTGTCGCTTGGGCTTGCCATGGTGCTGGTCCTTGGTCTTTTTGGTTCCGCTGCTGGGGCGCAGGCCGCGCCCGCTGCGGCCAAGCAGGCCCGTAGGCTCGCGCTCTACCGGGCCTTGGCAGGGGCCACGGCCATCACGGAGGGGGATGGGCCGCGCGTGGTCTATGACTTCTTCGACCCCAACTGCCCCTATTGCCATATTCTTTATGAACGGCTGCAGGGCTTGATCGGGCCCTACCACCTGACCGTCCATGAGATCCCGGTCGGTTATCTCACCTCATCCAGCGTGGGCAAGGCGGCGGCGCTCCTCGAGGCGCCCCATAAGCGCGCCGCCTTGCGTGCCCTGGAGGCTCATTACTCTTGGAAGACCGGGGGCTCGATTGCCCCGCGACCGGTATCCCCGGCCGTGCGCCGCGAACTCGCCCACAACCTGAGGCTCGATACGCTGGCCGCGGGCTTTCCGCTCGTGCCCATCCTGGTCTACCAGAAGGCCGACGGCACGATCCGTATCATGAACTCAGGCGCACCTCCGGTGTGGGCCTTGAAGCAGATCCTGGCGGCCGTCAAGGATTAAGGTGTGAGGCCGGAGGCCTCGGTCTTGGGGTCGCGACTCAAAAGCGCCGCCACCGCGGCCTCGGGGCTGCGGCCTGTGAACAGAACCTGGTAGACCTGCTCCGTGATGGGCATGTCGATGTGGCTTGCGCGAGCCAGGGCGTACACCTCGCGGGCGCTCGCCACCCCTTCCACCGCCTGTCCGAGCTCTCCTATGATGTCACCGAGCGATCGTCCGCGTGCGAGCGCAAGACCTACCCGCCGATTGCGCGACAGGTCATCTGTGCAGGTCAAGGCGAGGTCGCCTACGCCCGACAAACCCATGAGCGTCTCGCTCCGACCTCCGACTGCGATACCAAGACGCAGGAGTTCGGCGAGACCCCGGGTGATGAGGGCGGCGCGGGCGTTGGCGCCGAAGCCCAGTCCGTCGCTGATCCCGGCGGCGATCGCCAAGACGTTTTTCACCGCCCCGCCGATCTCGGCACCGATCACGTCGTCGCTCGTATAGATCCGCAGGCGCTCCCCTCGGAGCCAGGATGCCACCGTCTCGGCGGTCGCGGGATCATCTGACGCGACCGTGAGCGCCGTTGGCAGCCCGGCGGCCACTTCGCGGGCGAAACTCGGTCCGGTCAACACGGTCGCGGGCCTTCCAGGCCGGATCTCGGCGTGGATCTCCGAAAGTCGCTTATGGGAGCCGGATTCCAGGCCTTTGGTGGCCCACGCCAGAGTGGTCTGGTCGTCGCAGAGCGGTCCTACCGCGCGCAGCACGGTTCTGAAGGCGCCGCTTGGGACCGCTAGCAAGAGACCATCGGCGGTCTGGCAGACCCGCTTCAGGTCGCTTTCGATCTCCAGGCCGTCGGGAAAGCGGATACCAGGAAGGGCTGATGTGTGGACGCGTTCGTGCGCCAGCCGCGCCATGCGCGCCTCATCTGAGCCCCAGAGCAAAACCCTGCGCCCGAGGCGCGCGAGGACAATGGCAAGCGCGGTCCCCCACACTCCCGCGCCCAGGACACCGATCGTCTCCGATATCCTAGGCCGAGCGGGCGGCTCAGTGGGCGCTCGACCCATCTTGGGCTTCGCCGTCCTGCTTTTGTTGGTAAAGCATCTCGAAGTTGACGGGATTGATGAGCAATTGCGGGAAACCGCCCTTACTGACGAGGTCGTTTACCACCTCGCGGGCAAACGGCAGCAGGATGTTGGGGCACGCAATCTCCAGGACCTTCACGAGCTCCTCGTCGGGGACGCCCGTGATCCGAAACACACCGGCCTGCTTGGTCTCCGTGAGGAAGGCGGTGCGTTTATCCATGCGTGCGGTCACGGTCACGGCCAACACGACTTCGTAGAGTCCTTCCGCCGGGTTTATGTGGCCGTGTTCGATACCAAGCTGCATATCGACTTCCATCGCCGCCTTTTCAAGAAAAATGGCGGGGACGTGTGGGGCCTCGAAGGAAATGTCCTTCACATAGATCTTTTCCAGACTGAAGACGATTTCCGGGTCCGTGTTTTGATCCGCCACAAGGGCTCCTTACTGTAAAGTGGTTGAACGAGGTTATTGGCCGGGCCGACATCCTCTCCTCCCCAAAAGGAAGGAGACTCCTGCGGCGTCCACACACAAGCGGCTTGAGTCGCTTCGGCGGGTTCTTGGGCTAAAGAGCCTGACTGCGCTGCTCATCTCTCCACAAGTACGACTTTCCGCCCATCTGGCGGCAGTCCCTTGAGGAACGTGAATTGTGTTACCACCCCTAAGCAAAAGCAAGGACTCGGCTGGCACGCTGCCGCCCCCGCCACGACCGAAGGCGGTCCCAGCGGGGACCCCTCGGCCTGATAGACGTCGTTCTTGACGATGGGCGCTTCGCGCGCCGGATCAGAGGCCCAGCAGCGGATCGAGCTCCCCCTTGACGTCCAGTTGCGCGAGCTCCCGGTAGCCGCCGACATGAAGGTCACCGATGAATATCTGCGGGACCGTATTCGCGCCGCGCGCCCGATCGACCATTTCCTGACGCCGTGCGGGCTCTTCGTCCACACGAATTTTCTCGACCGCGACCCCCTTTTTTTCGAGAAGACGCGAGGCCATCTGGCAGTAGGGGCACACACGCGTGGTGTACATCAAGACTTTGGCCATAAGGACCCTTACGATACGGTGGGGAGATTGGCGCCGCGCCATGCCGACATCCCGCCGGCTAAGTTGCGCACGTCGGTAAAACCCTCCTTGCGCAGCAAAGCCGCCGCGCGCGCCGACCGCGCGCCGCTGGCGCAACAGAGGATGACGGGCTTCTCTTTGTATTTTTTCAGTTCTTGGCTGCGCGCCGCCATCTGTCCCAAAGGGATATTGATGGCGCGTGCAATATGTCCGCTCGTGAATTCTTGAGGTTCCCGGACGTCCACGATCACGGCGGCCTTGCGGTTCAGGATCTGGACGGCCTCCTGGCTTGTCACTTTTTGGCCGCCCGAGCCCCCATCGAGCGCGGAGCCCGCCGCCAGCAGGCCGCCGACGATCACGAGCGCCACAAAGAGGTACCAATGTGCAATCACAAACGCTGTCATGAGAGCTCCTCAGCGCGGATCGGGCAAGGTGCAGAACGCCATGCGCATGGCCCCGATGAGCTGCAGGATGCGCGGATCCGCGATGCGGTAAAAGACCTTGTTCGCGTGTTTGCGTGAGGCCAGGATGCCCTTGTCACGCAAAATGGACAAATGCTGGGAGATATTGCTCTGCGAAGTGCCCACCTGGACTACGATATCTTGTACACTCACCTCCGTGGCGGCGCCGAGTATGCAGAGGATCTTCAGTCGCAGCGGGTGCGCAATGGCCTTAAGCGCCCGTGATGCGAGCTGGATATCGTCCTCGTTGGTGATGAGGATATCTTCCAGCGGCTGGATGATCTCGGAAGGTACCATATCGACTCCCTTAGGTCGTAAGGACGAGTTACGGCACAGTAAGCCATTACCGGCCGGCTATCGCCCGAAACAAAACATTATACAATATAAGTGGGATTTAAAAGACCGGCTAACGGAATCCCGCCCGGAGCGCGTTTGATGCCTTTTACACCGAAACCCCTGGTGCTCGTTATTTTGGACGGCTGGGGTCACAGCGATCAGATCGAAAACAACGCCATCGCGGCTGCCCGCAAACCGTGGTGGGACAAGACTTGGGCGTCTGCGAGTCACAGCCTCATCCAGGCATCCGAAGCCGCCGTTGGTCTGCCATCGAAGCAGATGGGGAATTCCGAGGTCGGTCATCTGAACCTCGGTGCCGGCCGCGTTGTCTACCAGGAGTACACGCGGATCAACCGCGCGATCGCCTCGGGCACGTTTTTTACGAATAAGACACTGACAGACGCGGTGGATTTGGCCCGCGACAGCCACAAGAGCTTGCATGTGCTTGGGCTCTTGTCGCCGGGTGGAGTCCACAGTCACGAAGACCACATCCATGCCATGGTCGAGCTCGCCGTGACTCGTGGCCTGAACCAGGTCTATCTGCACGCTTTTCTCGACGGGCGCGACACGCTCCCGCAGAGTGCCGGCGCCTCGCTTGCGGCGATGGAGGCCAAATTCGCGGCTCTTGGGCGTGGGCGCATCGCATCCGTCATTGGGCGCTACTACGCGATGGATCGCGACCACCGATGGCTGCGCATCCAGGCGGCCTATGATTTGTTGACCGTGGCCAAGGCCGACTATCGGGCGACAAGCGCCGCCGAGGCCCTGGCCCTCGCTTACGCGCGTGGGGAGACGGACGAGTTCGTCAAAGGCACGATCGTGGCCCCGCCGGGCGAGGCGCCGCGTCTCATCGATGACGGTGACGTGGTGGTGTTCATGAACTTCCGCTCGGATCGGGCCCGCCAGATCAGTCGGCCGTTCGTCGATCCGGCATTCGACGGCTTCGTCCGGGCGGCGCAGCCGCGCCTCGGGCGGTTTGTGAGTCTCACGGAATACCAGGCCGACTTCAATGTGCCCGTGGCCTTTCCCTCGGCGCGCCTCGTCAATGTCCTCGGGGCCTATCTGGCCGAACTTGGGAAGCGTCAGCTGCGTGTCGCTGAAACCGAAAAGTATGCGCATGTCACGTTTTTCTTCAACGGCGGGGAAGAGTCGCCCTTCGAGGGCGAGGAGCGCGTCCTCGTGCCCTCGCCGACCGACGTGCCTACGTACAATCGCAAGCCTGAAATGAGCGCAAGCCAAGTCGCCGACGAGGTGATCCGGGCGGTCGCGGCCGGGCGCCATGATGTCATCATCTGTAACTTCGCCAATCCCGACATGGTCGGGCATACCGGGGATTTCGCAGCGACGGTGCGTGCGATAGAGGCGATCGACAAATGTTTGGCGCGCGTGGCCGAGGCGGTGCGGGCGAAAGGCGGCGAGATGCTGATCACCGCGGACCACGGTAATGCCGAGCAAATGCTCGATGCCGAGAGCGGACAGGCCCACACGGCGCATACCACAAACCCCGTGCCGCTCGTGTATGTGGGGCGCGATGCGCGCATCAGCCCCCAGGGCTCCTTGGAAGACGTGGCACCGACCCTGTTGCGCCTCCTCAACATCACGCCGCCGTCCGAGATGACCGGACAATCGTTGATCGAGTTGGCGTGAACGCGGGGAGGCTCCGAAAGCGGCCGCTCACCAACTTGCTCGGCCGCCTCGCTCTGGCCCTCCCCATTCTGACGACATCGTGGGCAGCCTACGCTGGACCCCGACACGATCTGCGGCTCCTGCGGTCGCGCGAGGCGGCATTGCAGCAGCATCTCGATCAGACCCTGCGCGAACGCAGCAAGGCCCTTGATGCCCTGCGTGTCTCGGAGGACCGGGTCGCCCACGCCGAGCGCGCGCTCTTGCGGGCCCAGGCCGCAGTCGATCGATCACGACAGAAGGTGCAAGCCCTCGCTGCGCGCGAGACTGCGCTGCGTAAGGCGGAGGCGCGCGAGCGCCACGAGATCGACCGCCAAGCGCGTGCGGCCTATGCCACCGGCCGCCAGGGCGCGGCGCAGATCCTCTTTAGCCAAAAGGACCCGCAGTTCCTGGCGCGTATCATGACCTATTACGGTTATATCCTGCGCGCGCGAGCGCGGCGTCTCGCGGTCCTGCGGCACACCACATCGGCCTTGCGGTCGGCCATGGTCGCCGACTCCGCGCAGACTGCCAAGCTGCGGCAACGGGCGCGCGTGGAGGCGGTCCAGGCGCAACGTTTCGACACGGCGCTCGCGCGTCGTACTGCGGCCGTGGGCGCCCTGAACCGCCGCGCCCGCTCCGGTCGCGCCCGCTTGCTGGCTTTGCGCCTGCGTGCCCAGCGTTTGCGCGCGCTGGTGCAAGGACTCCGCCGTCTCCCCAAAGTCGCAGGCCCGATCCCTCAGATGAAGGGCCCGTTTGCTAGATACCGCGGCCATCTGCCTATGCCGATCCCGGCCCGCTACCAAGCCTTGCGTGTCGAGCGTGCCCCGGGGGGTCTCGGCCGCTGGGGGGGTGTACTCATCCCCGGGCGATCGGGGGAGCCGGTACGTGCCGTGTTCCCCGGGCGGGTGGTCTACGCAAATTGGTTGCGCGGTTACGGTTTGTTGTTGATACTGGAAAACGGGGGCGGGTATATGACGCTGTATGGCCATGATCAGGCCCTCTTGAAGCATGTAGGGGACGTGGTTCGCGCCGGAGAGGTCATCGCCACCGTCGGAGACAGCGGCGGGTTCTCGCGGGCGGGGCTCTATTTCGACATCAGCCACGACGGCCAGCCGCTCAATCCCTTGGTTTGGTTGGCGCGTTGAGCGCATTTTTTGGAGAATTGCTGCGATGAAGAAGAGCCTCACTCGCTACGCCCTGATCCTGTTGGCGGGCGTCTTCCTGGGGGCCGGTCTCACGGTCGAGCGCGCGGTGGAGGCGGATCGGGCCGCGCATGAGCGCGCAACCCTCTCGCAGCTCCCGCTGCGCGAGCTCCGGACCTTTGCGGAGGTCTTCAATATCGTCAAGGCGGAGTATGTCGTTCCGGTCAGCAGCCGCACATTGATCGACAACGCCCTGCGCGGCATGGTCAACAATCTCGACCCGCATTCCCAATACCTTGATCCCCGCCAGTACCGCCAGCTCCGTGTCGACACCACCGGGCGCTTCGGCGGCGTCGGTCTCGAGGTGACGGAGTACAAAGGTTTTCTGAAGGTCGTAACCCCCATCCACGGCACGCCGGGAGGCCGTAGCGGCATCAAGCCGGGCGATCTCATCGTCCGCATCAACGGGACCTTCATCCAGGGACTGTCGCTGCGCAAGGCCGTGCACCTGCTGCGTGGGCGCCCGGGATCCACGGTTGCGCTCACGGTCGTGCGCAAGGGGCAGGCCCAACCCCTGACGTTCCGGCTCGAGCGCCAGATCATAAAGATCCATAGCGTCGCGGGTCACCTCCTCGCGCCCGGATACGGTTACCTGCGCATCTCCGAATTTCAGGGAGACACCGGCAAGGGCGTCACGCGTGCGCTTACGCATCTGATCGCAGCGAACCATGGTCCCCTGAAGGGGCTCGTGCTCGATCTCCGCGATAATCCCGGTGGCGTATTAAACGCCGCGGTTGCGGTTTGTGACGACTTCATGAACCACGGCGTTGTCGTGAGCACGCGCGGTCGCATACCGAGCTCGGACGTCGTGTTCCGTGCCCACGGGCCGGATATGCTGCATGGCGCGCCCATGGTCGTACTCGTGAACGGCGGTTCGGCGTCGGCCGCCGAGATCGTTGCGGGTGCGCTCCAGGACAATCGCCGCGCGGTCATTATGGGCACCAAGACCTTCGGCAAGGGCAGCGTGCAGACGATCATGCCCATGGGCAACGGGGGCGCCTTGCGCCTTACGACGGCCCGCTACTTCACGCCCAATGGTCGCTCGATCCAGAATCTCGGGATCGCGCCCAATATCGTGGTTCACGAAGGGAAGTTCGTATCGGGGGCGCCCAACGGCTTCCTGCGCGAGACGAACTTGCCAGGACATCTTGCCAACCCCAACCCGCCCAAGGCCGCACCGAAGCCGCACGCGCTTTCGCCGGCCACGCGCAAGCTGCTCGACGAGGACTACCAACTGCGCGAGGCGTTTGACTTGTTGCGGGGTATCTCGATATTTCGGCACTTGAAGGGGTGATGCCATGGCACGCAAGGACGCTTTGCCGATCAAGATACGACCGCTCCAACCGAATGATCTCCCGGGGATCATGCTGCTCCACCGGGAGCTTGGGTGGAATCCTGCATTCAAGGCCGATGGCAGTACGCTGGGCCAACGTCTCGCCGCGCTGATTACCGAGGAAAACGCGCTCTTGCTCGTGGCCGAGCATGACCGTGCGGTGGTCGGTTACGTGCATGGAGAGATCGTGACCCATCTCCTTTTCGCCGCCCGTGAACTCTATGTGACGGAGCTCTTCGTCATCGCCGAGGCGCGCGGCCGGGGGGTTGGCAAGACCTTGATGGCGGCCATAGAGAATGAGGCTGCGACCCGCAAGTGTTTCCGGATCAGTGTTTTGAATAGCCGCGAACGCGACTCTTACCGGCGCGGTTTCTATCCCTCGCTCGGCTACGAAGAACGGCCGAGCGTGGCGAGCTTCACCAAGCGGTTGGACTGGGGCTGAGCGCGCGATCGACAGCCCCCGCGTGACCACGGGGGGCTGGGCTGCCCTTTGTGCGTGGCGCCAAACGGCGCCTCTCCTTCCCAGACGCCGCCGGCCGCGAGCCCTTCCCGCCCGATCCCTGGCCGTCATGCGCGACGTGAAGCGGTAGGGCGCGAATCGGCCGACACCATTATGGTGCGCATGGTGTGGTGCCATTACCCCGCGATTCGATTGGCGCCTTTAGGCGCCGAACGAAATGACTCCATATTGCTTAGCGCCGGCCGTTCGCGTGCTGCGGGGTACTTATGGTGGGCGCCACATAGAATCGCAAGCCATATCGCCCATGACTTGACCCAGCACACTCATGCCGTGCTACACTAATTGCGTGTTACACGAAATCAGTGGTGACCCCATGCGCAACATGACTATTGCCATCGATGATGCGACCGCCGAATGGGCGCGCGTGTTGGCTGCCAAAAACCGGACCAGCGTTTCGCGGATTGTGGGCGATATGCTCAGGGAGAGAAAGCAGCGCGAGGAGGGTTACGCTTTAGCGATGGAAGGTTATCTGGGAGCGGTCGCGGTGCCGCTCTCAGGGACCGTGGACCCATCGGACAGGCCCTATCCCGTCCGAGATCTCCTCCATGAGCGGTAAGGTGTTTGTTGACACAAACATCCTTCTTTACGCGCGCGATGCGGGTCAACCGCAAAAACTAGCTACCGCCCGGAGTTGGATGGAGGCCTTATGGCGGGGCCAAAACGGGCGGTTGAGTTTTCAGGTCTTGCAAGAGTTTTATGTCAACGTTACGCAAAAACTCAAGCCTGGGCTCCCTGTTGCCGATGCCCGCCGCGATCTTCGTGCCTTGCTCGCCTGGAACCCGTTATCAACGAATGCCACCCTCCTAGACGCGGCCTGGGAGCTCATGGACCATTTCGGATTTTCCTGGTGGGACGCTCAGATTGTTGCGGCTGCGCGTATTGGAGGATGCGTGGTTTTGCTGACCGAGGATATGCAGGATCGGCTGGACGTTTGGGGAACGCGTATCCTCAATCCGTTCACGACCGGCGCGCCTAACCCAGGCGATGATCTGACCGCGTTTGGTTCTAGTAAGATCCCGTCTGTCCGGAAAGCGCCCTAAGCTGGCCCCACGGACCCGAGACTCTCCCGAGGAGGTCGTCTTGATCAAGGTCCCTGAGGGAGAGTTCTCTTAGTCCATCACAAGTTGTGACCGCGATGGGCAGAAAATCCATCAGATAGGATGATCGTGCTCACGGTGACGGTATGCTGCAACTCTCACTACCCGATCCTCTGCATCTCTTCGCGAATGACGCGGCGCAACGTCTCTTCCAGGGGCACCTCCGTGCCCTGTCCGATATATACCCGTAAGGCCTCATTGATGAGGCTCTGGTAGTCGCCGCCCCCGGCCGCATTCACTTGGTTGCGAAACCACGCCAGAATGCCCTTATCGAGGCGAATCGTGATGCGCGTCTTGGTGGGTGCTGCGGGAACCACGGCACCGCGCCGGGCTTTACTCAAATCGTAGCGGGCTTTCATCGGCCAGGTTACCACCGGCGTCTCGCGCCCTATTTTGGCATAGGCTGGGGGGGCAAGGCGGCGCGCCACCCGGGCTTCTCCATGGGCTTCGACATCGGTGTGCTCTTTACCGGCAGCCCCAACGTTCAATTGAGCGCGAGCAATCCCTGCAATAATGGCACACTTACCTCCGACGTGGCGGCCGCCCAGGCCCAGGCCCAGGCCAACGCCAACGCCAACGCCCGCGCGAGCCGCCATAAGCTCTGGCCGGTCGTGGGTCTGCGTCTAGGCTACGATTTCTGAGGGGCGGCGGGGCGCCTCGCATGCGCCCTACTTCCGGACCTTGCTTACTCGGGCCTGCGCCCCAGGTCGAGCAAGGACCATGCGAGCAGTAGGAAGCCCGGTACCCCAACTGCGATTTCCAGGACGCCCAGGTAGCGGGCGACGAATGTGGGGTGGGTCACACCGAAGATCATGAGTCCCGCGGTCGCAAGCATGCCGCCGAGCAGGCCGATCATGATGCGGCGATGGCGTACACGCATGTCGTTCGCCAGGCGCTCGATCTCGTCGGACTGTGCGCGGACCGAGAGCTCCCCGTCTTTGGCCTGCTTGAGCGCGGCGCCCAGGTAGCGTGGGATCTCCGGGAGCACATGGATCCAGTTCGGATACTCTTTGCGGATGGCGTTCCATACCGCCCGCGGGCCAAGTTGCTCGCGCATCCACCGCTCCAGGAACGGTTTGGCGGTAATCCAGAGATCCAGGTCCGGGTAGAGGCGCCGTCCGAGCCCTTCGATATTGAAAAGGGTCTTCTGGAGCAATACGAGCTGGGGCTGGACCTCCATATTGAAGCGCCGTGCGGTCTGGAAGAGGCTCAAGAGCAGACGGCCAAAGGAGATATCCTTAATTGGTTTGGCGAAGATCGGCTCGCACACCGTCCGGATCGCGCCTTCGAGATCGTCTACGCGCGTGCTCTTGGGGACCCAGCCCGCGCGCACATGCGCTTCCGCGATGCTACGGTAGTCCCGATTCAAGAAACCCAGGATGTTCTCGGCCAAGTAATATTTGTCATCCGCGCTCAGCGTCCCCATGATCCCGAAATCGACTGCCCGGTATTGGCCGCTGAAGGATACAAAGATGTTGCCCGGGTGCATGTCGGCATGGAAGAAACCATCGCGAAACGCCTGCGTGAAGAAGATCTCCACCCCGTTGTGTGCGAGCTTGCGAAGGTCGACGCCGTTTGCGATCAAGGCCTCCCGATTCGAGATCGGTACGCCCGTGATCCGTTCCATCACCATCACCGTGCGGCGCGTGTAGTCCCAGAAGATCTTGGGGACATAGAGGAGCGTCGAATCCAGGAAGTTGGTGCGCAACTGGCTCGCGTTGGCCGCTTCATGGGCCAAATCCATCTCGTCGTGCACGACCTTCTTGTACTCTTCCACCACTTCGAGCGGTCGCAGCCTGCGGGCATCGGGCCAATAGCGCACGGCCAGCTGTGCCAAGGTCTGGAGGAGCGCCAGATCGCGTCTCATGATGATCTCGATGCCTGGCCGCAGCACCTTGACCGCCACCTCGGTCCCGTCGTGCAAGGTCGCAAAGTGGACCTGCGCGACCGATGCCGAGGCTATGGGCGTCATGTCGAAGGTGCGGAAGGCCTGAGCGAGCGGCATACCGTAGGCGGCTTCGATGAGGGCTGCGGCCTGATCGCTCGGGAACGGTGGTACGCGATCCTGGAGACGCGCGAGCTCGACCAAGATGTCGTCGGGTATAAGGTCGGGCCGCGTCGACAGCATCTGCCCGAACTTGATGAAGATGGGCCCCAGTTCCTCTAAGGCGCGTCGCAGCCGCTCGCCCCGGGGGGCCGTCGTCGACCGCCACCGCCAGGGCGCGAGCCGCATGACATAGGCATAGGGCCTGAAGAGATGGAGGTTGACGACGAACTCATCCAGACCATGGGAGATGAAGACCGCGGCTATCCGTAAAAGGCGGCGCGCGCGCCCGAAGGTCAGCATCACCGTGCCTTAAGGCGCCGCACGCGCTGGCCGAGCCGTTCCACGTCATCCCTCAGGGTGTCTACGGCCGCCAGAAACTCGTCCATCTCCCAGGGGCGTGGCAGGGCCCGCTCCTCGTCTTGCAGGAAGGCCACCCCGTTCGCCGCAAGGCGCGTGGCGGCGTATCGCAGAGACCCCCCGACGCGGCGCAGGCCGCGTACCACAAAGTGCGCCGGGACATCGCCCATGATGTTTGCGAGCGCCTCCTGCCAATCCACCGGCGCGTTTTCGAAGAGCCGTTTCATGGCAAGTGCGGTGTCGATATCGCCTTCCATCTTGAGTCCGGAGGCGACGATCTTTTGGGTCTGCTCGGGCTTCGCGCGCACGAGCGCCAGGAGCTGCATAGCCGAGCCGCGCACCGTGACGTCGCAGCTTCCATCGGGCGCCCGCACCACGATGCGATCCTTGGTGAATGCCAGATCGAACGACAGGGCTGGTGCCTCAAGCGCCACGCGTACCGCGCGGCCCTCAAGCGCGCCCATGTCCTTGCGTGCCTCCGGATCCAGGCGGAACGGCGCGTTCAGTATCTTTTCCAGGGCGAAAAGCGCGATGCGCACACCTACCCCCGTTGGGTGCGGCGTGGCGCATACAGCACCACCGAGCCCGCGATCTTGTCGTGGAAACCCTGTTTGCGCGCGTCCCAGGCGATCCACAGGAATCCCAACCCGAGGGTCGCGTAGGAGACCAGGTATCCGAGGTTGCGCAGGAGTGCTTGATTCACGCTCAAGGGCCCCAGGGTGTGCGCATCGACGAGATGGCAGGAGAGCAGCAATTTCCCCGGCGTCCCAAGAAACTTCACCCAGAACACCACCGAGTACACGATCCCGAAGATGAGCCCAAGGAGCTGGCGCAAGGGGTGCGCCGCCATGGCCTGGGCGATCGTCACGAGGGTCACATGCGTGGGCCAGCGTGTCGGGACCAATGCCCCCATCACCGGCAGCAGCACGATATTGTCGATCAGATCCGCGGCCATGCGCCGCCAGAATCCAGCGTAGCAGAGGTGTGCTGTCGCCTCACCCGATCGATGCTCCATGGACGGAAGCGCGGTCGCCATCAGAGCTTGTAGCCCCTGTGCACGGCCACGATCCCGCCTGTGAGGTTCCAGTACTCCACGCGCCCGAGCCCGGCGCCCTCCATCATGGCCTTGAGCCCTTCCTGGTCCGGATGCTTGCGAATTGACTCCACCAGGTACTGGTAGCTCTCTTCGTCCCGCGCGACATAGCGCCCGAGTTTCGGGACCACGCCGAAGGAGTAGGCGTCATACAGGCGCCCGAAAAGCTGCGATCGGGGGTGGGAGAACTCGAGCACGATGCAGCGCCCCCCGGGCTTGAGCGCCCGACGCATGGCCGCAAGCGCCTGTTCCTTGCGGGTCACGTTACGCAGCCCAAACCCGATCGTTATGAGATCGAAGGTGTTGTCCGGAAACGGCAGCGTCTCGGCATTGGCCTGGACATAGCTTACCGAGTCGCTCACCCCTTTATCGATGAGGCGGTCGCGGCCGACACCAAGCATGGCGTCGTTTATGTCGCTCAGGATCACAAGGCCCTTGTCGCCGGTACGCCGGGCCATGGCTGCTGCCAGGTCGCCCGTGCCGCCGGCCAGGTCCAGGACGCGCTCACCGGGTTTGGCGGCGGCAAGCCCCAAGGCGAATGCCTTCCAGACGCGATGCAAGCCCCCCGACATGAGGTCGTTCATGAGGTCGTAGCGGCTGGCGACCGACCTGAAGACGCGTCCGACAAGCCGCCCTTTCTCGCTCTCCGAGACTTCGCGGTAACCGAAATGGGTGCTGGGTTCTGTCTGCTCGTTGTCCATATCTTAGGCCCGCCCGTGTCCGGCCTGTTCCAGGCGGTTCAAGTATTCGTTCCAGAGCGCCTCCTGGTTCAGGCCCAGGTTATGGAGCAGATCCCAGGAGTAGATCCCCGTGTCATGGCCGTCATCGAAGCGCAGCAATACCGCGTAGGTCCCGACCGGATCCACCCCGACGATATTGACCGACCCCTTGCCGACCTGCAGGACCTCTTGGCCCGGACCATGTCCGCGCACTTCGGCTGAAGGCGAATACACGCGCAGATATTCGGCCGGGAACTCGAACCGGCTCCCGTCGGTGAACACCACCTCGAGAATGCGGGATTTTTGATGGAGCTTGATGTCGGTCGGCCGAACCGTGTTTTTGCGCATGCGTAGAGGGTCTCCTAGCGCCACCGTTGCGCCTGACACAAAAGCGTCATACTGTTTGTGTTGAATGGGCGACAGGGAGGACATCATGCCTGGAAAGATCCTTGTTGTCGACGATGAGCCAGCAATCCGCGCCATGGTCCGGTTTGCCTTGAAGCAGGCCGATTTTAGCTGCGCCGAAGCCCAAGATGCCGAGGAGGCCCAGGCGCGTTTGCTGGCCGATCTCCCGGACTTGATTTTGCTCGACTGGATGCTGCCCGGTGTGGATGGGGTCGACTATGCCCGGCGCTTGCGCCGGGAGCGCTTGACCCAGAATATCCCGATTATCATGCTCACCGCCCGCACCGAGGAAGAAGACAAGGTCCGAGGGCTCAACACCGGCGCCGACGATTTCATGACCAAGCCGTTCTCGCCTCGCGAGCTCATTGCGCGGGTGCGCGCCGTGTTGCGGCGTACGGCACCCATGGCGTCGGATGACATCGTGGCCGTGGGCGGCCTGCTGCTCGATCCAGCCACCCATAAAGTCCTCGCCGACGATGAGCGCCTGACCCTGGGGCCCACCGAATTTCGGCTGCTGCATTTCTTTATGACCCACCCCGAGCGCGTCCATAGCCGCGAGCGGGTGCTCGATGCTGTGTGGGGGAGCAATACGTATATTGACGAGCGCACGGTCGACGTGCACATTCGGCGTCTACGCAAGGCGCTCACGCCGAGCAGTTATGATCGTTACGTTCAGACCGTAAGAGGGGTCGGGTATCGATTTTCTGGAGATCAATAGGCTTGCATCCCGAGTTGCGGCGCGATTTGTGGGTGGCTTTGTCGGTCGCCACGGTGGGCGGCCTGCTGGGATCGGTCTTCGGCCATCCCGTGGTGGGGGTTTCGGTCGCGCTGGGGCTCCTGATCACGCTGCTGTTCATCAAATTGGCGCGCCTCCATCGCTGGCTTGTGCGCGGCCGACCCGCACCCATCCCGGAACTCGGCGGTCTATGGGACGAGGTCATACGCGAGGTTCACAAGGGGGATCGCGCCAGCGAGCGCCATAAGGAACGTTTGACAGGGCTTTTCGATCGCCTGCAGGCGGCCGCGAGCGCCATGCCCGACGCCATGGTCGTCCTCACCCAGCGCGATGTCATAGAATGGGCGAACCCCCCCGCCGAGCGGCTGCTCGGTCTGCATGCCGAGCGCGATGCGGGCGCGCGTATTGTCCATTTAATCCGTGACCCGGCGTTCGGGGCTTATCTCGCCGCGGGCGATTATCATGAGCCGCTGATCCTCAAGGGTCCGGTCGACCCGCTTGCGGTCATCGTGCAGATCATCCCCTTTGGGGCGCGGGAAAAGCTCGTGATGGCGCGCGACATCACGCACGTGAAGCGGCTCGAGGAGATGCGCCGGCACTTTGTAGCCGACGTCTCGCACGAATTGCGCACGCCCCTGACCGTCTTGCAGGGCTTTCTGGAGACCTTCGCGGATCTTGCCGACGCCAAAGACGATGAAGCGCGTTCGGCCATCGCGCTTATGCGCGAACAAGTCGAGCGCATGCGACGGCTCGTGGATGATCTCTTGTCCCTTTCGCGACTCGAAACCACGCCCGCTCGCGCCCATGACGAGGCAATCGACATGGCGGCGTTCCTGCAGGGACTATCGAGTATCGCGGTGGCGTTGAGTGCCGAGCGCCGGCATGCCATAGAGGTCGAGGTGGACGGTCCTGATCTGATCGGGAACGCGGAGGAGTTACGCAGCGCCTTCACGAATCTCGTGCAAAACGCCATCCGTCACACCCCGGCCGGCGGCACCGTCCGTCTCAGTTGGCGCGCCGATGCCGTGGAGGGGCGTTTCGCTGTAATCGACACGGGCGAAGGCATAGCCGAACGCCATATCCCGCTGCTTACCGAACGTTTTTATCGGGTCGGTAGCGACCGCGCAAGGGCCTCGGGCGGTACGGGCCTCGGGCTTGCCATAGTAGCCCAGGTCCTCTTGCGTCACGATGCGCGTCTCGTCGTCGAAAGCGCCCTTGGTTTCGGCAGTACGTTCACATGCGTGTTTCCGTCAAGCAGACTTAAGACTGGCCCCTTGCGCTCGCCCGTATCGCCGTCCGCGGTATAGTATAATCGGGCCATGCAACTTGACGCCGTGTCTACCCACCGCGTCCTCGTCAACCTCTGGAAGCCCTTTCTGGTGTTGGTCGGCGGACTATTCGTGCTGCGCTCCCTAAAGCGCGACCTAAACCGCGCGCTTGCGCTGTTGCCGCGCAACAGTCTTTTCTCGGTGATGGCCCTGCATGCGATCGGACGCTTCATCATCGCTCTGCTCTACACTCCGCTCTTGCTCGTCACTCGGCGAATCGCAGGCTTCCAGCTAAGCGGGGCGCTCGACACCTTCGCGGGATTCCTGACGGTCTTAGGCGCGGGCATGGTCGTGGTGTGGAGCATTTTGCGCCATATCACGGCCACTTTCATCGTGCTGATATGGCGCCCCTGTCGGCTTGGCCTGCCTATCGAGGTCGCGCCCGACGGCATCCAGGGCAAGGATTGCGACTCCAACCGTATGTACGCCGAGGTCGAAGAATCTCAGGGAAGCACGGTGCTCATACCCGACAAGCTGTTCTTTCAGAAATATGTGCATCGTTTGCTCCTGCCAGCCAAGGCGACGGTGATGTTGTCCACGCCACTGCGCGCGGGCGTGGTGGCGGGCGAAGACGAGGGTCGAGTGTTCGAACGTGGCTGGCCTGCGCAGGGCTAGCCTGGCCATCCAGGCCTCCGGCGGCGGCCGGACTTGTCCATCCGCGGAGTCGTCGTCGCTCCCGTGGGCCGCGTGCGTGCCTGGGAACCGCCGGTCTCGCGTCCATCGCCTCGTCCTGTCACTCGTGCTGGCCCTGGCGGGGGTGGCGAGCGCATATGCCAGCAAGGGACTCGCCGCGCCCAAGCACAGTCTGAGCGGGCAGGCGGGGCTAGGTTATGCAGCGGCCACCGGTACCAGCAACACGCGCACCCTGGATACCCGCGATCGGGTCCGCTACGGACAGGGCCTCTGGCGCTTTACTGGGAGATTGAGTTATGACTATGCCTCAAGTCTCGGGCTCGTAAGCGCCAATCGTTTAGTCGTCAACTTGAAGGGCGCCCACTATTTCAGCGGCGAGAAGGAAAATTTCTTCCTCCTTGCTCTGCGCTACGATCGTAACCCTTTCGACGGTTACCGGCACTATCAAGTCGAGTCCGTGGGCGCAGGCCATCGCTTCCTACGCCATGGGTCGATGCGCTTCAAGGTCGACGGTGGCGTCGGCTACCGCCAGAACTACTATCTTATGGGCGGCCATGAAAACGCCCCCATGGTGCGATTGGGCGCGGATTATCGCTGGCGATTCGGAAAAAAGACCATCTTCAGCCAAAGGCTCACGGTTCTCGCCACGACCACGGGCACGCTCCTCACTTCGACCACGGGGCTCACCGCCCCGATAAGTGGGAATTTCGCCCTCAAGGTCTCCGAGGTCGTCGATCACTACACGAGCGCGCCTGCGGGCTTCGTGCCCACGTCAACCTTCACCACGCTGAATCTCATCTATTCTTTCCCTTGAGACCTCTTGACCCGCCATCGCAAGCGTCATGTACAAGCGCCGCGCCCGCCTGACCTTCCTTTCGTCCACGCCGGACTTAGCCGTGCGCGCATCGCGCATTGCGGCGGCCCTGGGAGCGTCTTGGATTGAGGCGCGCGCCTGCCCTGTCGGCACTACGGCCACCGATTGCGATCTTCTCGTGACCTTGGATGCCGTGGCCCTGGCGGCATGTCAGGCCCCCCCGCCCGGATGCCGCCATGTGCACTGGCCCCTCCCGCTGTCCTGCACGGATAGTGATATCGCGACTTATGTCGAGAGTCTGGTCGGTGGCATGCGGCTTCTGGCGCGTCTCGACGCGTCGGGCGCGCCCAACGCCTGACGCCGGGCTTGGTACATATTCAGCGTCCGCATCAGCCGAGGGATTTACACCACTCCGTGGACTCGACCACGCGCTGCGCCCGCGCATAAAATAGGCACGTTTATCGAGTATGTCGCTCTTTTCACCCCCTCTCGGTTGTCACAATCGTGTCACAAATAGCTACTACGATGGCGCCGTTCTCAAGCTAGGCTCGGGTCCATCATGAGGCCATTCGCAACAACACTGGGGGGAGTATGAAACGCATTTCGCGAGCAACGCTGGCAGGTCTCGTTCTGGCCTGCGCGGGTGTGGGCCATGCCTATGCCGGAAAGGGGTTTTTCGGAGGCATGAAGGTCAATGGCGACATCCGCGCCTACGACTTCACGCGCCACTATAGTGGGCCCGTCGCCGGCCAACAGGCGTTCTCCTTAGGGGGCGCGCTCAATGTCCTGAGCGGATCCGTGGGCGGTTTCGGGGTGGGCCTCACGTTCTATACCGCGCACTCCCTGGGTCTGAACAACTCCAACCCCGCGCTGGTTGACGGGACGTTGGCGGGCTTCGACGGCATTGATACCCTGGGTCAGGCCTTTGTTCAGTACGCCAACCGTAAGGTCCTGGTGCGCGCTGGCGATCAGTCCATCACGAGCCCCTGGGTGAACCCCTCAGACTCGCGCATGATCCCGGCCACCTACCAAGGCTTGCTGGCTGCCGTAAAGCCTATCAAGGGCCTTACGATCTCGGCCATGCGCATCACGCGCTTCAAAAGCCGCACCTCCAATCATTTTTCGCAGACGGATTTGTATAACTCCACTGGGACCTTCAACGTCGGCGGTACCGGTGGCCTCACGGGCAAGACGGAGCCGGGTCTCGCCGCCGTCGGCGCGAGCTACCACGCCGCAGGCCTGAAGACCGGTGTGTGGGGCTATCAGTTCTATGGCCTTGCCAAAATGGCCTATGCCGAGGGTTCTTACACCCTACCGGGTGCCGGGAGCGTCAGGCCCTTCGTGGGCGCCCAAGTGCTCCGCGAAACTGGCTCCGGCCAGCAGTATCTGGGCCCGGTCGACGCCACGGTGTATGGCGCCATGGCGGGGCTCAAGTACGCCGGGAGCCAGCTGAGCGTGGGTTACGACGATCTTCCGGCCCATCCGGGCGCCTTCGGGAACGGTGATGTCGTCTCGCCCTACACCACGGGCTACGCGACCGATCCCCTGTACACGACCTCGATGATTCAGGGCATGGTCGATCGCAAAACCACGGGGCATGCGGTCAAGATTGCGGCCACGACCTTCCTGCTTCAGCACAAGCTGCGCGTCATCGCGAGCTTCGCCGACTACTTCAACACCGTCTACAGCGGGTACAGCTCGGCGCGCACCAACGAGGCGGATTTGGACCTGACCTATTTCCTGGGCGGTCCCCTGAAGGGCCTGTCGGTCCGCGACCGCGTAGGTGTCGCCCACAATCTGCCGGTCGTTCACCGCTTCGTCTATAACCGCATCATGGTCGAGTACGACTTCTAGGCGGCAGCTGTCTGGGGTGCGGGCCGCAGCGTGTGGCCCGCACGCCCGCTTCTCTTGTTCTCAATTGGCCCTAAAGGGGGCGTCATGGAGCCTTGCACCGATGGTGCCGCCATCCGGAAGAGCTGTGGCATAATGGGCGGTATTACCCCCACCTCTGGGGAGTCGTACCCATTTGCCGAGGAGTTGGCAGGATCCCCATCGATGGAACCCGCGCAGAACGCCACCAAGATCACGATCCGCAATTTGCATTTCTATTACGGGAAGGAAGCCGCCCTCCACGACATCAATCTTTCGGTCGCCACCAAGATGGTGACTGCGTTCATCGGGCCTTCCGGTTGCGGCAAGTCGACCTTGCTGCGGACTTTCAACCGCATGTACGAACTGTATCCGGACCAGAGGGCGACCGGCGAAATCCTGTTGGATGATCGCAACGTCCTGCTCCCGGGAGAGGACCTCTATCGCCTGCGCTCGCGCATCGGGATGGTCTTTCAGAAACCGACCCCGTTCCCTATGTCGATCTACGAGAACGTGGCGTTCGGCATTCGGCTCTACGAGCGTCTTCCCAAGGCCGAGCTCGATGACCGTGTCGAGGAGGCCTTGCGCCAAGTCGCCTTGTGGGACGAAGTCAGCGCCAAACTGGGTCAGAGCGGCACCAGCCTTTCGGGGGGGCAGCAGCAGCGACTGTGCATGGCGCGCGCGGTGGCCTTGAAGCCCGAGGTCCTGCTCTTGGACGAGCCGGCGTCGGCCCTCGACCCGATCTCTACTCTCAAGATCGAGGAACTGATCTACGAATTGAAACAGAACTACACGATCGTTATCGTGACCCATAATATGCAGCAAGCGGCGCGCGTTTCCGACTATACTGCTTTCATGTACCTGGGTCGGATCGTCGAATTTAGCGATACGAACACCATATTCACAAACCCGGCGTCGAAGCAGACGGAAGACTACATTACCGGGCGATACGGTTGAGAAGCCAGGAGTGACCATGGAGTCCCACATCAATCCGCATATCTCACGCCGTTATAACGCGGAGCTCGAGGATATCCGTACGCGCGTCCTCCATATGGGCGGCCTCGTCGAACAGCAGATTGTCGATGCGATGGCGGCCTTGGTGAAGGGCGACTCCGTTCTGGGCGATGAGGTAATTAAGAACGACTACAAGGTCAACAAGATGGACGTCACCATCGACGAGGAATGCAATCAGATCATCGCGCGTCGCCAGCCGACCGCGAGCGATCTGCGCCTCGTGATGGCGGTCATCAAGACGATCACGGACCTTGAGCGCATCGGGGACGAGGCCGAGAAGATCGGGCGCATGGCCGTGCGTCTGGCTGCCGAGGAGCGCCCCAAGGATGGCTATGTTGAGGTTCAGTCGCTCGGCAACCATGTGCGGCAAATGGTGCACGACGCCCTCGACGCGTTTGCGCGCCTCGACATGGAGGCGGCGGTGCGGGTCGCCCGCGAGGATCGTCAGGTGGACAAGGAATACGACGGCCTCATGCGCCAGATGATCACGTTCATGATGGAGGATCCGCGGACCATTTCGCGCGTCCTGAACGTCATATGGGCGATGCGGGCACTGGAGCGGATCGGCGATCACGCCCGCAACATCTGCGAGTACGTCATCTACCTCGTCAAGGGCAAGGACGTGCGTCACACGAGCCTCGAGCAGATAGAGACTGAGATCCTCGGTCGCCCGGATTCGCGCCCCCTCTAGGGGGCCGAATGGCCCTCGCGCAGCCAGCGGGCGACAGTGGCGGCGTAGTAAGTCAAGATGCCGTCGGCGCCGGCCCGCCGCAGGGCGATGAGCGATTCCCAGACGACTTTGCGTTCGTCGAGCCAGCCGTTCTGTGCGGCGGCCTTGAGCATCGCGTACTCACCGCTCACGTGATAGGCCAGTGTCGGCACGCGAAATGCCTCTTTGATCCGGTAGATCACGTCCAGGTAGGGAAGTCCCGGCTTCACCATGACCATGTCAGCCCCTTCAGCGAGGTCCATCCCTACCTCATGGAGGGCCTCGTCACCGTTGGCCGGGTCCATCTGGTAGGTCGACTTGTCGGCCTGTCCGAGGGCCTCGCCGGAGCCCACGGCATCGCGGAACGGACCATAAAAGGCCGACGCGTATTTGGCCGCGTAGGCCAGGATCTGGGTGTGTCGGAAGCCCCCGTCCTCGAGTGCCTCGCGAATGGCACCTATCCTCCCATCCATCATATCCGAGGGGGCTACGATATCCGCGCCCGCGCGGGCGTGGCTCAAGGCCTGGCGGACGAGGACCTCCGTGGTCTCGTCATTCATGACGTAGCCGGAGTCATCGATTAGGCCGTCTTGGCCGTGGATGGTGAAGGGGTCGAGGGCGACATCGGTGATGACCCCGAATTCGGGGAGCGCCGCCTTGAGGGCGCGCACGGCGGTCTGTGCCAGACCCTCCGGGTTGAAGGCCTCCTCGGCCTGCGCCGACTTCTTGCCCTTAGGCACGACCGGAAACAAGGCCACGGCCGCCAGGCCATCCGCTGACCATAGGCGTGCCGCCTCCACGAGGCGGTCGACGGACAAGCGCTGGATACCCGGTAGCGCCGCGATATCTTCACTTCGGCCCTGGCCCTCTATGATAAAGGCCGGCATGATCAAGTGCGATGCCGAGAGCGAATGCTCACGTACGAGATTCCGCGAGAAACCGAGCCTGCGGCTACGGCGCATGCGGGTGAGAGGGAAGGGGGCGCGACTGCTAGCAAATGACATGTCGCCAGATTACCGCGCTTGCGGTTTGGCGGAAAGGGGGCTTGCGAATTCGCGACGAAATCGATGCCGCGCATGGCAGACGAGCCCCGGAGGACCCGCCTGCCCACTCCTCTAGCGACGGCCTTTGTTGACCTTCTTCTTCGGCGCCACCTTCTTCACGGCCGCCTTCTTTTTGGGTGCCGCTTTCTTGGGCGCCACCTTCTTCGGTGCGACCTTCTTCTTCGGCGCCACCTTCTTCACGGCCGCCTTCTTTTTGGGTGCCGCTTTCTTGGGCGCCACCTTCTTCGGTGCGACCTTCTTCACCGCCGCTGCTTTCTTCGGTGCGACCTTCTTCACCGCCGCTTTTTTTGCCGGCGCCTTCTTTGTCGCTGCCGCCTGCTTGGGTGCGACCTTCTTCACGCTGGCCTTTTTGGGCGTGGCCGCTACCGCAGTGGCCTTCTTTGGTGCCGCCTTCTTCTCCGTCACGGCGTTTTGCAGGGCCGGCTTTCCGGTCGCGACGGCGCTGATCGGCTGCGGCTTCACGGCCGCGGGCTTCAGTTTGGCCGCCGGGGGTGGTGTCGCCACCGGACGTAAGGTTGCCAGGGGGTGGATGTGGCCCTCAATGATGTTCGCGACGTTTCTGAAGATCTCCTGCACGTCGCCTTCGCCCACAATCCTGCGCAGCTTGTTTTGGCTCTTGTAGTAGGCGATCAACGGGGCGGTCTGTTGTTCGTAGACATCGAGGCGTTTGCGTATCGTCTCTTCCTTATCGTCCGCCCTCTCTTGCAGCGTGCCGCCGCACTTGTCGCAGCGCCCCGGCACCTTGGATGCCTGGAAGTAGATGTTATACATCTGGCCGCAGTCGGCACAGGTCCGCCGTCCGGTCAGGCGTTTCAGGAGGATCTCGTGGTTGACGTCGACGAGAAGCGCAAGTTGCAGAGGTTGGCCGAGGCGCGCGAGGAGGGAATCGAGGGCTTGCGCTTGGGGGTTGTTGCGCGGAAAGCCGTCCAGGATGAAGCCATTTTTCGCATCGGCCTGGCTCAGCCTGTCTTGGATCATCCCGAGCACGATTTCATCGCTCACGAGTTGCCCGTTGTCCATCGCCGCCTTGGCCCGCTTACCAAGCTCGGTCCCCGCGGCGACCGCCGCTCGAAGAAGATCGCCTGTGGAGATTTGGGGAATCTTGTACTTTTCGACCAACAGTTTTGACTGTGTCCCTTTTCCGGAGCCCGGTGCTCCCAATAACACGATTCGCATGGTAGTCTCGCTTTTAGTCTCGAATTGACCAGGTTGTGGTTCTTTATATGTTTTCCCTGAGCAGGGTCTATCCCATATCGTAAGCTACATTCTGCCTCCCTTGCCGTCAATGTTTTTGGAGGAACAAGCGAAGGCAAAAAAAGTCTGCGACACATCCTGTATTCCGGACCTTTTTGCGTTACGCTAGCGGCACTTTGCGGGGCTGGTTCTGGGGCCTCGCCTGCGGAGAGGCGCTTCTCGATGCCAGACATACCAGACTTTAACGATACGGAGCTGTGGATAGTCCGGTCGGCGGTTGCGGAGCGCTACGGCAAGGCCGTGCCCCTGGAGGCCGCTGATAGTGAGTTGCGGCTCGACCCCGACTCGCCGGTCTTGACTGTCTGCCCCACCCTCTTCTGGACCGAACGCGGGGCCAGCTTCGTGGCCTTCAAGGTTGGCGAAGGCCGCTATCGATGCCAATTCTTCTATGGTCCCAACGAGCACTACGGCACGGGCCGCGATGTTTATGATGACATCGGCGAGTGTGTAACCCACCTCTTACAGCTGCAAGCTGACCACGAAAGCCGCCGCGACCCCCCCGCCCACCCCGATGCTTGAAGCCATGAATGACACCCTTCCCTTTTTCCATTTAGCCCAAGGAGCAGACGAGAGTTATGGCAAAGCCCAAAAACGCGTTCTATGCCCAATCAGGCGGCGTGACAGCCGTTATCAACGCGTCGGCGTGCGGGGTTATAGAGACCGCCCGTCGGTATAAAACCAAAATCGGCAAGGTCTACGCTGGACGTAACGGCATCATCGGCGCACTTACCGAGGACCTGATTGATACGAGCAAGGAGTCGATCGAGGCCATACGGGCCCTGCGCCATACCCCAGCGGGGGCATTCGGCTCATGTCGCTACAAGCTGAAGGGGTTGGAGGAGAATAAGGCGCAGTACGAGCGTCTCATCGAAGTCTTCCGCGCCCATGACATCGGCTACTTCTTCTATAACGGTGGTGGCGACTCCCAGGATACCGCATATAAGGTCTCGCAGATCGGCGAGCGCCTGGGCTACCCCGTGGTCTGCGTCGGGGTGCCGAAAACCGTGGATAACGACTTGCCGTTCACGGATTGTTCCCCGGGTTTCGGGTCCGTCGCGAAATATGTGGCCGTCTCTATCCGCGAGGCGGGTTTCGATGTCGCGAGTATGGCCAAGACCTCGACCAAGATCTTCGTCATGGAGGTCATGGGGCGCCATGCGGGGTGGATAGCGGCAGCCGGCGGGCTGGCGGCCGAGAAAGTGGGCGATGCGCCCCATATCATTCTGTTCCCCGAGCGCGTCTTCGACGAGCCCGCATTCCTTGCGCGTGTCGACCAGGCCGTAAAGGCCCATGGCTACTGCGCCATCGTGGTATCCGAGGGCGTGAAGGGCAAGGATGGAAAGTTCCTCGCCGAGAGTGGTCTCAAGGATGCCTTCGGTCACGCCCAATTGGGCGGCGTGGCCCCGGTCGTCGCTCAACGGATAAAGGACAAGCTCGGATACAAATACCATTGGGCGGTCGCGGACTATCTGCAGCGCGCCGCACGCCACATCGCCTCCAAGACCGACGTCGAGCAGGCGTATGCCCTTGGAAAGAGGGCGGTGGAGTTGGCTCTGAAGGGCCATAATGCCGTCATGCCGATCATCGTTCGCAAGTCGAGCCGTCCCTATAAGTGGGAGCTTGGCGTCGCGAATCTCGCGGATGTGGCGAATGTCGAGAAGAAGATGCCGGACGATTTCATTACAGAAGATGGTTTCGGCATCACCCGGAAATGCCGGACCTATCTCGAGCCTTTGATCCAGGGAGAAGACTATCCCCCTTACAAGAACGGTCTCCCCCAGTATGTGCGCCTGAAAAACGCGGCGGTCAAGAAGAAGCTGCGCGGCGAATTCAAGGTCTGACCATGACAATTGACAAGGCCCGCGAGCTCTTGCAGGTGCAAGCTGACTTTGGGGGCTTTTATAACGGCAACGCAGCCAAGGTCATACTTTCGGAGGTCTTCCGCGAGCACGGGCAGACTGCGGTCGACGGTTTGATCCGCGAGGTGGGGTTGGACCGTGTTTTTGGTTTCGAGCCGGGTACCCGGTTCGAAGGGGGGTTGGCGCTAAAGAAGTCATAACATCAAAGGCGCCCGCCCCCGGGATTTGCCATTTTTTGCATTGTCATCCTAGGGGAGCCATAGCATGTTTGTCGATCTTGCGGTCGTGTTCTTTTGTGCCCTATTGGCACTGTTATACGGCGGTATTTCCACGCTTTGGGTTATGAAGCAACCCACCGGCACGGCGCGCATGATGGAGATTGCGCAAGCCGTTCAGGAAGGCGCCAAGGCCTACTTGAATCGCCAATACCGTACCGTCGCCCTGGTCGGTGTCTTGCTTTTCGTTCTGATCTTCTTCTTCCTTCATTCCCTGACGGCCATTGGCTTCGCCATCGGCGCAATCTTATCGGGGCTTGCCGGCTATATCGGCATGAACGTCTCGGTTCGTTCGAACGTTCGCACCGCCGCTGCCGCCTCGGGCGGCATCAACGCGGCTTTGCGTGTCGCTTTTCGCGGCGGCTCCATTACCGGTCTTTTGGTCGTGGGCTTGGGCCTCCTGGGCGTGGCCGGCTACTTCGCGGTGCTGCTCGCGCTCACGCCGGCCTCGGGCCATATCGACGTCTCGCCCCTCGTGGGGCTCGCTTTTGGGGGTTCGTTGATTTCGATCTTTGCCCGTCTGGGCGGCGGAATCTTTACCAAGGGCGCGGATGTCGGTGCCGATCTCGTGGGCAAGGTGGAGGCTGGTATCCCGGAGGACGACCCGCGCAACCCCGCCGTCATCGCCGATAACGTGGGGGACAATGTCGGCGATTGCGCCGGCATGGCCGCCGACCTCTTCGAGACCTACGCGGTCACGGTGGTCGCCACCTTATTGCTTGGCCATCTGGATTTTCCAGGTTTCCGCGGGGCGCTTATCTACCCGCTCGCGCTGGGTGCCGCCTCCATCGTCGCCTCTATCATCGGCACCTGGTTTGTGCGGGCGCGCGATGGGGGCAAGATCATGAACGCCCTCTACCGCGGCTTGATCGTCACAGGGGTGATCGCGGCGATCACGTTCTATCCGGTCACGGTTTGGCTCATGCGCGGGATCCCCGCCTTTTCCGCGGGTAGCCTGCCCTTGTCGGTCCACGACATCTACTATTCGGCGTTGACCGGTCTGCTCGTCACGGGTCTGTTGGTCGTCATCACCGAATATTACACGGCCACCGAGTACAAGCCGGTCCGTTCGATTGCGCAGGCCTCGACTACGGGGCATGGGACGAACGTCATAGCCGGGCTTGCGGTGTCGATGAAGGCTACGGCCGCACCTGTGCTCGTGATCTGTGGGGGCATAGGTCTCGCGTATCACTTCGCGGGACTCTACGGCATAGCGGTCGCCGCGACCGCTATGCTCTCGCTTGCCGGCATGATCATCGCCCTTGACGCGTACGGCCCCATAACCGACAACGCCGGCGGCATTGCCGAAATGGCCAACCTGCCGCCTGCGGTGCGAGCGGTGACCGACCCGCTCGACGCCGTGGGGAACACCACCAAGGCCGTCACCAAAGGTTATGCCATAGGATCGGCGGGGCTTGCCGCGCTCGTGCTTTTTTCCGACTTTACGCACGAGCTCACGGCGCGCACAGGCCGGGTCGTGAGCTTCGACCTCTCTAATCATATGGTGATCATCGGCCTCTTCCTGGGCGGGCTTGTCCCCTACCTGTTTGGTGCCATGGCTATGGAGGCGGTCGGCCGGGCGGCGGGCGCGGTCGTGGTCGAGGTGCGTCGCCAGTTCAAGGAGATCCCAGGCATCATGGACGGCAGTGGTCGGCCCGATTACTCGCGCGCGGTCGACATGCTCACGAAGGCGGCGATCCGGGAGATGATCATCCCCTCGCTGCTGCCAGTTCTTGTGCCGGTGGCCGTCGGTATCCTGCTCGGGGCGCAGGCCTTGGGCGGCCTCTTGATGGGCAGTATCGTCACGGGCTTGTTCGTGGCCATCTCCATGACGACCGGGGGCGGTGCCTGGGATAACGCCAAAAAGTACATAGAGGACAACCACTTCGGGGGCAAAGGCTCGGAGGCCCACAAGGCCGCCGTGACTGGGGATACGGTGGGCGACCCGTATAAAGACACGGCGGGGCCTGCGGTCAATCCCATGATCAAGATCATCAATATCGTGGCGCTCTTACTGGTCCCCTTGCTCCACTTCTAGGGGTCCTTCGTTCCTGCCCGCGGCCCGACCGGGCCGCGGGTCTCTTCCCCTCGCGCGCCTGTTCGCCGGGGCGGCCCGCATGTGCCTGCATCTCACCGCGAGGTGTCGGACGTCACCGAACTTGTTAGACTGCGCGCATGAAGATCTGCATCGTCTCCGATAGCCACGACAACCGTGAACTCCTGAACGCCGCCGTAGCCGAGGCCCGGGTCCTCGGGGCGCAAGCCGTGCTCCACTGCGGCGACATCGTCGCCCCAAGCACCCTGCGCACCCTGCGCCGGCACGGCTTGCCGGTTCACGCCATCCACGGGAACAACACCGGCGACACGTTCCATATGTCGCGGCTAGGCCACGAACCGGAGACTTTTGTGCGTTATTACGGCCAGGACGCTGACATAGGGCTCGGGGGTCGCCGCGTCTTTCTTGTGCATTACCCGCACTATGCCTACGCGCTGGCGTGCACGGGCGACTGGGATATCGTGTGTTGTGGGCACGATCACGTGGCCGAGGTCAAAGCGGTCCCGAACGTGAAGGGTGGCAAGACCACCATGGTCAACCCGGGGACCGTGGGGGGGGTGGGCGCGGCGGCGACCTATATTATGGCCGATCTCGAGGAGATGACCTTTGCGATTCGCGAGGTGCCGCCGCCCAAGCCGCGTTAGTGCGGCTTGCCGCCTATCATCACCCGCTGCCCATGGGCGAGTGATCCGAGGTAGCTGACGAGGTCGGCCATGGTCTGGCTCCCGTAAGCGGGCGGATGTCCGAGCAGACCGTTATGCACGCACGAGCGGATCTGGGTCTCCAAGGTGATGACCTTGTGCATCTTCGGGTTGTACCGCGGAAAGATGGCGGCCGCGTTCACAAGACTCGGGATCCTCTTGCCGTTCGGCAGGCGCCCCATGACCCGACCTCCATCGATATGGCAGGTGGAGCAGGTCGTGTGCTGCCCGTGAGCATTGCGCTCATGGCTGCCAAAGCTGTCGGTGTTGAATATGTGCGCCCCTCTTTGCACGGCTTGCGAGAGGGCTACAGAGGCGGGGGAGGCGAAGGCCGTCGCGGTTACCGCTAAGGTGACCGCGCCAACCAGTATTCTGATCCGCGAATTTTTCATCGTTCAAGGCTCCATCCATCGGTTTTTTTAACCGTGCTAGGGTAGCGGATGGCGATAAACGGCGCAACCGCCCCGACCTCACGGGAAAAAACAGGCCCGGCGGCAATATCGGTCTGCCTTATGCCCCTCATATGTGCTACCCTGCCGCGCAACTCCAGATCCCGTTGTGCCATGTCTTTGACTCCCCAAACCACGTCGCCTCGTCGCTCCTGGTCGTCCGACGTCTTTCTCGTCACTCTCGTGGCGGCGCTCCTCTTTGGCATTATGCTCGGGAGCCGGGAGCTCGGTGTGCCCGACGAGGCGCGTTATTCCGAGATTCCGCGCCAGATGGTGGCGACCGGACACTACATTACCCCGCGACTCGACGGCGTGCTGTATTTCGAGAAACCGCCGCTTTTCTACTGGCTACAGACCCTGTCGATTCGGGTGCTCGGCTTAAGCGAGTGGTCCATGCGGTTCTGGACGGCGTTTTTCGCGGTTCTGGGCTGCGTGGCGGTTTATGCTGTCGGCCGATCTTTGTATGGGCGGCGCGCGGGACTTCTGTCTGCCCTAGTCCTCGGGACCTCCCTGCTCTATTTTGGGATGGGTCATCTCGTCACGCTCGACATGACGGTCTCGGTGCTGCTGTCGCTTACGCTCTTCACTTTCATGTTAGCCCATCGCGAACCCCCAGGGTGGCGTAGGCGATTGGGCATGTGGACGGCATTCGTGTTGGCGGCGCTCGCCACCCTCACCAAGGGTCTGATCGGCGTCGTCTTTCCGATGATGGCCATCGGACTTTGGATCATCGCGCTCTGGGACTGGTCCATCCTGCGGCGTATGTATGCGCCGACCGGCTTCGCCCTTTTCTTTTTGGTGGCCGCCCCTTGGCACATCCTCGTGCAGTTGAAGCATCCGACATTTCTGCACTATTACTTCGTCCGCCAGCACTTCGAGCGCTACCTTACGGACGTCGCGCACCGCTATCAGCCGTTCTGGTATTTTCTGCCCATCCTGTTGGCGGGCATCCTGCCTTGGAGCGCATTCATCGTCCAAAGCCTGCGATTCAACTTAAGGCCCCTATGGCGCGACCGGGCGGCGCACGCCGAGACCTTGCTGCTCGCCATCTGGATAGGCTCGATCTTTGTCTTTTTCTCGGCGTCCGATTCCAAGCTTGTCCCCTACATCCTGCCCGTGTTCCCGCCGCTTGCCATCCTGATCGGCCGTTACCTCGACGCGCGTTGGGACGAACCCCTTGGTCGGGGTGACCGATGGGCGTTTCGGGCGATTGCGCCCGTGGGGCTCGCCTTGGGTGCAGCTGCCGCCTTCGTGGTTCCTGCTACTCGCCCGAGCCTGGATCCTCATGCCATGGCCATCGCCATGGGGGTGCTCGGCGCCACTTTGGCCCTGACTTCGGTAGCGGCGAGCTGGGCCGGTTTGAAGCGCGGTCTTGCGGCCGGGGTCTTCACGCTTGCTGCCGGCTTCAGCCTCTTTTTGTTGGGCGTCAATGCCACGGCCCCCTACCTCGACACGCGCAGCGTGAAGACCTTGGCTTTGAAACTGCGGCCCTTGCTTACCCCGAAGGCGATCGTCGCCTGCTATGGTTGGTACTACCAGGATGTGCCTTTTTATCTGCGCCGACGCGTCGAGATCGTGAACTACAAGGGCGAACTCGGCTACGGCACGACGCTCGAGAAGACGCCCTGGGTCATGCGGGGTCCGGCGTTTTGGCGGCAGTGGGACAGTAATCGCACCGTTTACATGGTCACGAGCCGTCCGACCTACCAGAGCCTGCGTAAACGTGGGGTCCGGATGTATATGGTGGTCGGCAACCACTTCAATGTCATCGTGGGCAATAAGGCGTCCTGACCATGCGTTATTTGCCGCTCATACTTCTTGGCGTGTTCCTGAATGCAGCGGCCCAACTCGTCTTGAAGGAGGGGATGCGGCGTATCGGTTATTTCGCATTCGATTGGGCGAACATCGTCCCCATTGGCTTGCGCGTCGCCTTCAACCCCTTTGTGTTCGCCGGGCTTGCGATGTATGTCATAAGCTTCGTAGTTTGGCTTTTGGTTTTGTCGCGCGTCCAGGTCAGCTTTGCTTACCCCATGCTGAGTCTCGGCTATATCATGAACGCGGTGGCGGGCTATTACCTCTTCCAGGAAGCACTGACCCCCGTGCGGCTTGCCGGGATCGCCGTCATCATTCTCGGCACCTACCTCATAACAAGGAGCTGACATGAGTCATTCCGAGGAGGAGTTTCTCCCCTTTTCGCGCCCTACGTTGAGCGAGGAGGCGATCAATGAGGTGGTGGCCTGCCTGCGATCCGGGTGGATTACGACAGGACCCCGGGTCAAGCAGTTCGAGGAGGCCCTCAAGGCCTACACGGGGGGCGGATTCGCGCTCGCCTTGTCGTCGGCGACCGCGGGCCTCCACCTGGCGCTCGCGGCCCTGCGCCTGCTCCCGGGCGACGAGGTCATAACCTCGCCCATGACCTTCGCAGCCACCTTGAACACGATCGTGATAGCGGGCGGCCGGCCGGTCTTGGTCGATGTCGAGCCCGGCACCTATAACATCGATGTCGCCCGGATCGAGGCGGCAATCACGCCCCGTACGCGGGCGCTCGTGCCCGTGCATTTCGCGGGCGTACCTGTGGATCTCGACCCGCTCTACGCGCTGGCGCGTAAGCATAATCTGCGGGTCATAGAAGATGCGGCCCATGCGATAGGTACGGAATACAAGGGCCGGCGCATCGGCGCGTTCGGCGATACGCAAGTCTTTAGCTTCCACCCCAACAAGAACATCACGACCGGCGAAGGCGGTGCGGTCATAACGACGGACGAACACCTGGCCGCCGATGTCGCGCTCTCGCGCTTTCATGGCATGGATAGGGAGGCCTGGAATCGGTTCGGCAAGCAGGGAGCGGCGCATTACGAGATCGTGGCGCCCGGGTTCAAGTACAATATGATGGACATGCAGGCGGCGCTGGGTCTCCATCAGCTTCCGGCCCTGGAGGGTTTCATCCAGAGACGCACCGAGCTCGCGCAGCGTTATCTCGAGCGGCTCGCTGCCTGGCCCCAATGGGAGTTGCCGGGATCGCCTTCCTATCCCCATCGCCCGGCCTGGCACTTGTTTGCGCCTTTGTTGAACCCAGAAGCGGCGGGTATGGACCGCGAGCGCTTCATGGCCGAGATGAAGGCCCGTAATATCGGCACGGCCATCCATTACCGCGCGGCGCATCTCTATCCCTACTACCGGGACCACTACGGTTATCAGGTGGGCGATTTTCCGCGCGCCGAGACCATTTCGGAGCGTATCGTGAGTCTGCCGCTCTTTCCCATGATGTCGGACGCCGACCAGGACCGTGTCATCGCGGCCATGGCCGATGTGTTCGAGAAGGCCTGACGGATGCGCCCTTACCTGAGCGCCGTCGTTCCCGTTTACAACGAGGAGGAGAATCTACGCCCCCTTTTTGAGCGCCTGATCGCGGTCCTCGATGGCATGGGTCGGCCGTACGAGATCGTGTTTACAAACGACGGTAGTGCCGACCGTTCCGGCGAGATCCTTCGGGAGTTGCACCAAGAGCGCCCGGACCAGGTGCGCGTGATCGACTTCAACGGCAACTTTGGCCAGCATATGGCCATCATGGCGGCCTTCGAATATGTGCGCGGCGACATCATCGTGACCCTCGACGCCGACCTGCAGAACCCGCCCGAGGACATCCCCCGGCTCGTCGAGAAGATCGAGCAAGGCTACGATGTCGTCGGCGGCTACCGACGCGATCGCCAGGACACCTGGTTTCGCCGCAACGCCTCGCGCTTTATCAATATGGTGCGGGCGCGTATCACGCGTATCGAGATGCGCGACCAGGGGTGTATGCTGCGTGCCTACCGCCGGCATATTGTGGACAATATCGCGACGAGCGGCGAGGTCTCCACATTCATACCCGCGCTCGCCTACAGCTTCGCCGCCAAGCCTACCGAGATCGAAGTGGCGCACGCGCCGCGTGCCGCCGGGCATTCGAAGTACCACATCTACAACCTGTTGCGGCTGAATTTCGATCTCATGACCGGCTTTTCGCTGGTGCCGCTCCAGATCTTCACCATGCTCGGTTTTGCGGTGTCGCTCTTGAGCGCCCTGCTCGTGGTTTATCTCCTTTTGCAGCGGATCTTCGTGGGTCCCGAGGTTCAGGGCGTCTTCACGCTGTTTGGCATCATGTACTTTCTTGTGGGGCTTGGGATCTTCGGTCTCGGCATTATCGGCGAATACATTGGCCGAATTTATCTGGAGGTGCGTAAGCGACCTCGCTTTGTGATCCGCGAGGTGATTCAGGCGATCGATGACAAGTAGCGCGCGCGTCGTAGTCTTTGCTTACCATGAGGTGGGTTACCGCTGCCTCGAGTGGTTGCTTGCGCGCGGGGTGGTGGTGTCGGCGGTCTTTACGCACGAGGATAATCCGCGCGAAAGGATCTGGTTTCGCTCGGTCGCGGACCTGGCGCGGCAGGCGGGCGTACCGGTGCTTGTCCCTTCGTCCTTGAAGGACCCGGCGATCGTCGCGCGGATTCGCGAATGGCGTCCGGATGTGATCTACTCGTTTTATTATCGGAACATGATCCCGCGCGAGATCCTTGCGATCCCGCCTGCTGGCGCCTTTAACATGCATGGGTCGCTATTGCCGCGCTACCGGGGGCGGGTGCCCGTCAATTGGGCCATCATTCACGGCGAGCGCGAGACCGGCGCCACCCTTCATCACATGGTTGGGCGCGCTGACGCTGGTGATATCGTCGATCAGGAGGCCTGCACCATAGGCCCCGACGATACCGCGCAAGACGTCTTTTTAAAGGTGACCGATGCCGCCGTCAAGGTGCTTGCGCGCAGCCATGATGCGATCAGGGCGGGCCGCGCGCCCCGCCGCCCTCAGGACGAGAGCAAGGCCACGACCTTTAGCGGCCGGGGGCCGGAGGATGGACGTATCGACTGGGATCGCAACGGGGCGTCGATATTCAATTTCGTGCGTGCGCTCACTGAGCCCTATCCGGGCGCTTTCGGTGAGGTGCGGGGCCTGCGCTTCGTGATCTGGTGGGGTCGACCCGTCGACTTGACCGCGCTCGCGCCACCGACCCCCGGTCATGTGATATCAGTCGAGCCGCTCATCGTGGCGACCCGTGATGGTGGATTTCGTGTCGAAAGGTTGGAATGGGCGAGTACTGTCGCGCCCGAAAGCCGGCAATTCATAACAGGCGAGCGCGTCGGTTGATGGCAACCGCCCCCCGTCATTATCTTGGAGAAGCGTAATGGCCCTGAAAGTCCTTATTCTGGGAGTCAACGGATTTATCGGTAACAGTCTGACGCAGACCATCCTCGAGCAGAAGGATTGGGAGGTCTACGGCATGGACATGAACAACGACAAGCTCGAGACCTGTCTCGGGAATCCGCGCTTCCATTTCGTGGAAGGCGACATAACGGTCAATCGCGAGTGGATCGAATACCACATAAAGAAGTGCGATGTCGTGCTGCCTTTGGTGGCTATCGCCACCCCTGCGACCTATGTGACCGATCCCTTGCGCGTCTTCGAGCTCGACTTCGAGGCCAATCTCGATATCGTGCGCAAATGCGTGCGCCATAAGCGGCGCGTGCTGTTCCCGTCGACCTCGGAGGTCTACGGAATGAGCGCGGATACGCCCTTCAATGAGGAGACGAGCCATCTGGTTCTGGGGCCGATCCATAAGCAGCGCTGGATCTACTCGTGCTCCAAGCAGCTCATGGATCGCGTCATTTATGCCTACGGGAAGGAAGGCCTACCCTTCACGCTCTTCCGGCCTTTCAACTGGATCGGGCCGAAACTCGACAATATCCTCGAACCCAAGGAAGGCAGCTCGCGCGTCCTGACCCAGTTCCTCGGCAATATCCTGCGGGGCAAGGACATCCAGCTCGTCGACGGCGGTAACCAGCGGCGCAGCTTCACCTACATCGACGATGGTGTCGATGCCTTGTTGCGCATCATAGAAAACCGGGACGGGTGCGCCGATGGCCGGATTTTCAACATCGGCAATCCCCGCAACGATTGCTCCATCAAAGAGTTGGCGGATGCCCTTGTAAACCTAGTCCGGTCTTACCCGCGCTATGCCAAGCTTGCCGATCAGGTGAAGATCGTGGCGGTGAACTCGAAGGAGTATTACGGCGAAGGCTATCAGGACATCCTGACGCGTGTACCGTCCATAGAGAATGCCCGGAATTATCTGGGATGGGAGCCGCGGACCGACCTGACGACGGCGCTACGCAAGACGCTGGATTATCATCTCGGCCGTCCTTCGCAGGAGCTCCAATAAGGGAATGCCCGACCTCGTTCTCGCCCTGAAAGTCGATGTGGATACCGAGCGCGGTACGCGCCTCGGTGTCCCGGCCCTGGCGCGAGTCTTTGACGAGCTGGGGATACGCGCGAGCTTCTTCTTTTCCTTGGGGCCGGACAACACCGGCCGCGCCCTGCGGCGGGTCTTTCGTCCCGGCTTCTTGAAGAAGGTGAGGCGCACCAGCGTCGTGAGCACCTATGGCGTTCGCACTCTCTTAAATGGCGTACTGTGGCCAGGTCCACACATCGGCGTGCGTCATGCCGGGCTCATGCGCGCGGTGCGGGATGCCGGCCACGACGTCGGCATCCACTGCTACGACCACATCCGCTGGCAGGACGGCCTGCATCACATGCGCATAGGCGAGGTGCGTCGTGAATTCGGGCGGGCGCGTGCTGAGTTCGAGCGGGTCTTCGGGACCCCGGCGACCTCTGCGGCGGCCGCCGGCTGGCAGGCCGACGCTCAGAGCCTCACCGTCTATGACGAGGCGGGCCTCACGTACGCGAGCGATGCACGCGGGGTCTGCCCGTTTTTTCCGACGGTTCGCAAAGAGCGGTTTCAAACCCTCCAGATCCCGAGCACCCTACCGACTTTGGATGAACTCTTGGGGCGCCCTGATTACCCCGAAGAGTCGCTCGCGACCCACTATTTCTCTCTGCTGCGCCGTAATGACGTCAATGTCATGACCCTCCACGCGGAAATCGAGGGCATGGCCAAATATGCCTGGTTTCGCGAGTTTCTGACGCGTGCAGTGTCTATGCGCGTGCAGTTCGTCACCTTGGCGGACGTCGCGCGTGCCGCGCTTGCGACCCCTGCCATTATACCCGCGCATGAACTTATCCTGGCCGAGATCGATGGGCGCTCAGGGACGCTCGCCGTCCAGGGCAACGCCGTCGCTTGAGCGGGTTTGCGTCCGATCCGCCGCCGGTAGGCCAAAGCCTGGGCGCGCTCAAAGCGGCCCTCATGCGCCACCCAGTGGTGGTTCTGTCGGCACCCACAGGCAGCGGCAAGACCACTTTCGTACCGCCTGCCCTGCTCGACCTCGCGTTCCTTGAAACCCGCAAGATCCTCATGCTCGAGCCCCGCAAGCTCGCTGCGCGATTGGCGTGCGAATGGATGGCGGCAAGCCGTGACGAGCGCGTAGGGGCGACGATCGGCTACCGCACGGGCACCGAAACGGTCGTTTCACGCGCGACGCGCATCGAAGTCGTGACCGAGGGCATATTGACGAGACGTCTGCAGCGCGACCCCGGGCTGGATGACACCGGTCTTGTCATTTTCGACGAGGTCCATGAGCGGCATCTCGCCACTGACCTCGGACTTGCCCTGGTGCGTGACGTCCAGGCCGGTCTTCGGCCGGATCTGCGCGTTTTGCTCATGTCGGCGACTTTGGCCATGGAGACTGTCGCCCAACACTTCCCGGACGCGCCCCTCATCGAATCGCAGGGCCGGCAGTTCCCGGTCACGATCGAGTATCTGCCAAGACCGCCCGATGCGCGTCTCGATCGCCTCGTTCGCGATGGCGTGTTGCGGGTCCTCGCGCTTACGCGCGGCGATGTCCTCGTGTTCCTCCCGGGCATGCGCGAGATCGTCCTCTGTGAACGCGCCCTCTTGAAAGATGCCTCGAGCATGGGGTTTGCAGTCCATCGCCTCCATGGAACGATGAGCGCGTCCGAACAGGATCTGGTGCGCGAGCACGCCGGGCGCCGTCGCGTGATCCTGGCAAGCGCTGTCGCGCAGAGCAGCGTGACCCTGCCGCGCGTCGATGCCGTGGTTGACGCAGGTCTCGTGCGCGCTGCATCTTTCGACCGCACGAGTGGATTGACGCGTCTTCTCACCTCCCCGGCAAGCCAGGACCTCGCTGATCAGCGTGCCGGCCGTGCCGGCCGTGTGCGCCCAGGCCATTGCCTGCGTCTTTGGACCGAGGGCGACCACCGGGGGCGCCCGCGCTTCGCAAAGCCCGAGATCGAGCAGAGCGACCTAAGCGGGCTTGCACTCGATCTGGCCGCGTGGGGCACGCCCGATGCCCAGGCCCTCAAGTGGCTTACCAAGCCCCCGATTGCCGCGCTCGATGCCGCACGCGGTCTTCTTCGGGATCTGGGGCTCGTGGACGGTGGCGGATCCGTCACCCCTGCCGGCCGTCGCGCCGTGGACTACGGCCTGAGCCCGCGATTGGGTGCGGTCTTGGCGCAGGCCGACCCCGCACGCTATCCACTCGTCTGCGCACTGGGTGCCCTTTTGGACGAACGTGACCTCGCACGCGATCGCGACGATGCGTCGGTCACCACGCGCCTTGCGCTCTTACGAGCACACCCGCGCTCGGCGCCTGGCTTGAGGCTTCGCAGGCTCGCGCGCCGGATGGGGGTGCCGCCCTGGGGGGGGACGGACGCCACCGCCGACGTCCTGGCCGAGCTTCTGATCCCCGCTTATCGCGATCGCATTGCCCTGCGCGTAGAGAGTGGGGAGGCCCCGGTCTTCAAGCTCGCCTGCGGCCCGCGGGCGCGGCTGCCGCTGGCGGACCCCTTGAGTCGCGAGGAGGCGCTTGTTGCGTTGATCGTCGAGGAGACCGCGGACGGTCCGTGGATCCGCTTGGCAACCCCCATACCAAGCCGCGTGTGGGCGCGACTACAGGAGACGGCGGTCGAGCGTTTGCATACGCGCTGGGATGAGCGGGCGCAGGCCTTCGCCGCGCACCGGGAGCGGGCGCTCGGGGACATCGTTTTTAAGGCCCTGCCCGCCCCCTTGCCCGTGGATGCCGATTTCGGGGGTATTTTGGAAGCGGCGGTGCGGCGCGGCGGCTTGGGCGTGCTGGCCTGGGATGATGAGGCGTGCGCGCTGCGCGCGCGGCTTCAGTGGCTCGCTTCGTCGCGGCCCGCGGACGGGTGGCCCGATATGTGTGATGAGGCGCTCGCCGCCAACGCAGGGCGCTGGTTGGACGCGACTATCGTAGCGGCGAGCGCGCGGGACTCCGCGGTGCGGGTGGATGTGGGTCGCGGTCTTCGTTATGGCCTTTTGACCAGAGATCAATCGGCGGAGCTCGAGCGTCTGGCGCCGGAGGCGCTCGCCCTGCGTTCGGGGCGTCGCTATGCGTTGCGTTATTCCGACGACCGGGGACCGGTACTGGCCGCGCCCTTGCAGGAGTTTTTTGGCATGACCGAGGCCCCGGCGGTGGCGGGGGGTCGGGTGCGTGTCACGCTGGAGCTGCTCTCGCCCGCGCGGCGGCCCCTGCAAGTGACATCCGATCTCCGTGGTTTTTGGCAGACCGCTTACCTGGAACTCAGGCGCAGCCTCGCGGCGCGCTATCCACGTCACGAATGGCCCCTGGATCCCTTGCGCCCCCCGTCTCCGAGGCTGCGGGGGCGCAGGTCTTGAGCCCCAGCTTGGCGAACAAGGCCTGGTCGGCGGCCGCCTTGGGGTTCGGTGTCGTGAGCAGCACTTCACCCGCAAAGATAGAGTTGGCGCCGGCGAAGTAGCAGAGCGCCTGCAGTTCCTCGCTCATCCCTTCGCGGCCGGCGGCGATGCGCACGCGGCTATGTGGCAGGCAGATGCGCGCCACGGCGATGGTGCGCACGAACTCGAAGGGCTCGAGGCCCGCGGCCTCTCCAAGCGGCGTCCCCGGGACGCGCACGAGGAGGTTGATCGGCACGCTTTCCGGTGGCGGATCAAGCGCTGCGAGCTGCGCTATGAGGCCGGCGCGATCCCGTCTGTCCTCGCCCATGCCGACGATGCCTCCACAGCAGACCTTGAGCCCGGCCTTGCGCACGCGCGCAAGGGTTTCCAGGCGGTCGTCGTAAGTGCGCGTACCGATGACTTCCCCGTAGAATTCGCGGCTCGTGTCCAGGTTATGGTTGTAGTAGTCGAGGCCCGCTTGCGCGAGTTGCTCCGCCTGGCCCTCCCGCAGCAGGCCCAGTGTCGCGCAGGTCTCGAGCCCCAAGTCACGGATCGCCGCGATCATCTCCGCCACGCGCTTCAGGTCGCGCTCCTTGGGGCCGCGCCATGCCGCGCCCATGCAGAAGCGACCGGCACCGCTGGCCTTCGCGCGCCGCGCCGCCGCCACCACTTCGTCGACGCTCAGCAAGTCCTCATCCTCGACACCCGTGTGATGGCGCCGTGATTGCGGACAGTATCCGCAGTCCTCGGGACAGCCCCCCGTCTTGATCGACAGCAGGGTGCTGATCTGGATCTCGTTCGCGTTGAAGTGGCGGCGATGGGTCGAGTGTGCCTCGAACAAGAGGTCGAAAAAGGGCAATTCGAAGAGTTCTTCTATCGTGCGCGCCGTGTGAGCCATAACCCCTGCTATCAAATAGAGTGCGCCCTTAGGGCGCGCAAATTTCTTTATCTCGACGGGTCTTTGTGACCCCGTTCGTCTCTGGCCGGCATGATTTCCCCGACTGCGACGGAGGACTCTTCTGCCGCGGCGTCGCCGTTCTTGGTCGGACTTGCCGCGGGTAGCGCAGTTACCATTGCGAGCCGCTCGCGCTTGTGTCCGGCCTCAAGGGCGCGGCCAGGACAGTTGCCCTATCCTGCGCAGCCCCCTTCTCGGTCGCTCATGCCCGCACCTCATTCTTTCTTTACAAGAATGCCAGCCTTGGCGGCCACGCTACGATGACCGCCGCCCCTTGTCAACCTTTTGGGCTTGCTCCATTTGACGGAGATTGGAGCGACCGATGCCGGTATACCGGAGGCCCAGTTCGGCAAGTTGTTGCGGGCTGTACTGGTTGCGGCCATCGAACACGCGGGGGCTCTTCAGGAGCTTGAGGATCCTCTCGAAATCGGGATGCCTGAAGGGTTTCCATTCGGTCACGAGGATCAGCGCATCGGCCCCTTCGAGTGCCCGGTATTGATCGTTGACGATCTTGAGCGTGCCCCGTTCGAGCCAGGCCTTTGGCAGTTCGGCGCGTGCCGTCTCGGCGGCCACGGGATCGTAGGCTGCGACCGTCGCCCCGGCGGCCATGAGACTTTCGAGCAGCACCACGGACGACGCCTCTCGCATATCGTCCGTTCCGGGCTTGAAAGCGAGGCCCCAGACGGCAAAATGGCGTCCCTTGAGATCGCTGCCGTAGTCCGCGGTGATGTGCTGAAAAAGCACCTGCTTTTGTTGCTCGTTGCGTTGCTCCACCGCTTTCAGGACCGTGGGCTCGAAGCCGCACTCATCGGCCATATGGATGATCGCCTTCACGTCTTTCGGGAAGCACGAACCGCCATAGCCGCAGCCGGGATAGATGAAGGAGTACCCGATGCGACTATCCGAGCCTATCCCCTGCCGCACGTTTTCCACGTCCACGTCCAAGCGCTCGCAGAGGTTGGCGATCTCATTGATAAACGAAATCTTTGTCGCAAGCATCGCGTTGGCGGCGTATTTCGTCATTTCTGCGGCACGCACGCTCATGAAGAGCAGGCGGTCATGGTTGCGCATGAAGGTCGCGTAGAGGTCTCGCATGCGATCCCGGGCCCGGTCGGACGCGCAGCCCACGACCACGCGGTCCGGTCGCATGAAATCTGCGATGGCGTCACCTTCTTTCAAGAATTCAGGGTTGCTCACGACATCGAAGGGGATATCCGCGCCGCGCGCCTCGAGTTCGGTTGCGATCGCCTCGCGCACGCGCTCTGCGGTGCCCACGGGCACGGTGGATTTGTCGACTATTATGGCGTAGTGATCGAGGTGGCGGCCGATTTCGCGTGCGACGTCCAGCACATGACGCAGGTCTGCCGATCCGTCTTCACGCGGCGGCGTGCCTACCGCTATGAAGTACACGTCGCTCGTGGTCAGGGCGTCTTTGAGTGAGGTTGTGAATTGCAGTCGTCCGGCATCGACATTGCTGCGGACGATATCCTCGAGCCCTGGCTCGTATATCGGCAACACGCCCCGCTTGAGCCCCTCGATCTTGCGTTCGTCAATATCCACGCACGCGACTTCGTTGCCCATCTCCGCAAAGCATGCGCCAGTCACGAGCCCGACGTAGCCCGTGCCGATCACGGTCAATTGCATGATTTAAGTCCACCGAGCGAAACGGCAAAGTCTGCCGCGGGGACATTTTAGCAGATTGCGCCCGGCACCTCCCGGCGCAGTCGGGGCAGGTGGTTGCTCAGGAAGCGGCGCCGTCCGCGTCCCTAAAGGGAGGGCGTGACGTCACGCCCTCCATACACGCGCTCATGCCGTGTCTGACATGGCGTGCAGCGTTCGGCAGCAGGGTAGGCGTCGAGACGTGCGGCAGGGATGTCGCACCCGCATTCCGCGCAGTGCCCATAGCGGCCCTCCCTTACGCGTTCCAGGGCCCGGTCGATGGCTTGCAACTCCCGCGCACCGCCCTCCATCTCTGCTAGGTTCAGGTCGGTCTGCTGAAGTGCCGCCGACTCGTCGCCTGGGTCCCCGACCTCGCCGCCCATGCGCCGAAGGTTGTCATGTCCGGCGCAGGCGGCGTCGGCGCGAACCATGGCCTCGAGTTCACTGCGGCGGACCGTCAGCTTGTCCGTTAAGTACTTAAGATCAGAGGGAGTCAGATTGGCCATGAATAACGATCCTCCAGATTCCTACGGAATGGGTGGGGACTTGAGTGGACACCACAAGTCGTCTGAACCCGTGTTGGGCACCCGAAGGCGGCCATCATGCCAGACTCCTTGCCACTCTGTGCCGGACTCTGGTCCGATTCCTCCCGTGGGAGGCGCAGGATGAGGGCCTTGCGCATAAAGCGGCGCGAACCTTGCTACGCGTTCACGGCCGCTATCGCGAAGGTGTTGCACCGCGAGGCCACGCTGTTCTTGCGCGGTCTCGTTTGCATCCTCGTGTCGTCGTATTCGACCAACGCGCAGTCGGGCGACCGCGCTCCGTCCCAAGCCCAAGACCTTCGGTTCTCTCGCCTCTTCGAGCTTCGGTAGTCGGGTTGCATCGCGTATTCGAACCCGTCGCCACATCTTTTAATGAGAATGCCGACCAAATTGTTTGCAAATGTTGATATCGCTGTTACAGTTAGCCTTGACGACGACGCGATCTCGTGATGTACGTAACTGCGACGTCCGTCACGATGGGAAACGGGCGCGTGTCGAGATCTCGCGCTCCGAGGCATGCGGTCGAGACACCTGTCCCGATCGTGGATTGGCCGGTTGGCTCCTTGCCCCGACGCCCGAACTCAGGGAGGCGGAGAGTTGGCGGGGTGCGACTCTTAACATGAACGAAGGAGTGAGCGTATGGCAATAAAGAAGAAGGCGGCGGCGCCCAAGAAGGCGGCGCGAAAAAGCGCGCCAGCCAAGGCGTCTGCCAAAAAGTCGGCCATCAAGAAGTCGTCGGCCAAAAAGTCTGTGACCAAGAAAGCGGCCGTTAAGAAGGCTGCGCCGAAAAGGGCATCTGCCCCAAAGTCGGCGATGAAGTCACGTGCTAAGGCGTCGGTCAAGAAGTCGGCGCCTCGGGCCACGGCCGCAAAAAAGAAGAAGGCGCGCACCAAGAAGTAGACTGCAGGAGCGCAGTGGGCCGTGTCTTTGACACGGCCTTTCTTTTTTATGGTTCGTCGTCTTCCTGTAAAGCCCCTCTATTCAAGGCCTGGAGGGTCTCCGCCCAGGCATTTTCGTGTCCCTGCAGTTCGGATGTGATGAGCTTGTGGAGGGCAACGAAGGCCTCCGAGAGTTTTCCGATATCCCGTCCGCCTGTGACGCCTTGCGCTGCGCGTTCGGCCTGCAGGAGCGCATCGCGTGCGCTCAGACACGAGCCCAGAAGGTTTTTGATGCGCTCGCGCCGTTTGGGTATCCAGGCACGGTCGCCACCGAGGGATTTCAGTCGTTCGCCGAGGTCCAGGATGCGCTTGCGCAGCTTGCCAAGAAGCCCCAGCTGCTCGCTTTTAAGATCACCCCAGACGGCGACAGCCATCAGCGTCATCCACTGCGCCTGCGCCTGCGCCATCAGCTCCGCAGGCAGCGCCACATCGTCCGGCGCGTCCATTCAGTCGCCCCCATTCAGCGCGGCAAGCCTTTCGGGGGTCCCAACGTCGGTCCAGAGTCCGCGATGACGCTCGCCCGTGACGAGGCCGCGACTTGCGGTCTCGCGCAGAAGTGGCCCTAGCGGGAAACGCTCGTCGGTCCTATCCGAGAACAAGGCGGCGTCATAGACGCCGATGCCGGCGAAGGTGAGCCGTGGTGGCGCATCCTCAACCTTTCCTGTGCGCAGACCAAAGTCTCCGTCGGGATGATGTTCGGGGTTGTCGACCAGAACCAGGTGGGCCAGCCCTTCGAGTGTCCTCGGCAGGCGCTCGAAGGGGAAATCCGTGTAGATATCGCCGTTCACGACCAGAAACGGACCGCAGCCGAGCAGTGGGAGCGCGCGACGTATGCCTCCACCGGTCTCGAGGCTTGCTGGGCCTTCTTCCGAATAGACGATGTTCGCGCGCAGCGGCGCGCCCGACCCCAGGTGTTCGCGGATGCGGTGGCCCAGGTGGGCGACGTTTATGACGATGTCGCCGAATCCGGCGGCGACCAGTTGCATAATGAGTCGGTCCAAAAGCGGTGTCCCGCGGACCGTGAGCAGGGGCTTTGGTATCACATCGGTCAGGGGGCGCATGCGTTCGCCGCGTCCGGCGGCCAATATCATGGCCTTCACGGCGACTCCGGCAGCGTGCAGAGAAGGTGGTGGAGTGCAGCGAGGTCCGGGTAGAGGGCGGTTGCCTCTTTGAGGTAGCGCATGGTGAGCGGTAGGTCGGCCAGGTAGCCGGACTTGCCGTCGCGCAGATGCAATCGCGCGAATATCCCCGCGACCTTCAGGTGGCGCTGAATGCCCATGCGGTCGAACCACTCAAGGAAGAGCGCGTCATCCTCGCAGCGGTGCAGCCCCGATTCGCGCGCGAGCGCGCAATAGCCCTTCACCCAATCGACCACGCGCGCGCGCGGCCAAGCGATATAGCAATCTTTGAGCAGCGAGACGAGGTCGTAGGTGATGGGCCCACGCACCGCATCCTGGAAGTCGAGGATGCCTGGGTTGTGGATGTTGTTCACGAGCAGATTGCGCGAGTGGTAGTCGCGATGGACCCACACCTGGGGTTGGTTGAGCGCCGATGCGATAAGGCTTGCGAACGCGGCCTCCAGCATCTGCCTTTGCGTATCGGTCGGCGTCAGGCCTAGGTAGCGGTGAAGATACCACTCCGGAAAAAGATCCATTTCCCGCCGCAGCAAGGCCTCGTCGTAAGGGGGCAGGAAGTCCGGGTCGGCGAAGGTCCCGGTCTGCAGCACCACCAGGGCCCCGAGGGCGTCGCCGTAGAGGCGGTCGGCCGTCTCGTCGTTCAGGGCCTGAAGATAGGGGACGTGACCGAGGTCGCCCAACAGGGCAAAGCCCGCGTCGAGATCGCAGGCCAGGACTTCTGGGACGTGCAGGCCGAGCACCCGGAAGCGCCGTGCGATCTTGATGAAGAGCGCGAGGTCCTCTTTTTCGGGAGGGGCGTCCATGGCGATCCACGAATTGGACCCAGCCGTTATGCGAAAGTAGCGCCGAAAGCTCGCATCGGAGGATGCGGGGGCGATCGAGAACGCCATGGCGCCCAGTGCCTGTCCTGCAAATCGCGCCACGGCGCCTAACCGTTCGTCGTCGACCACAGCAATTTTCCCCTTCGTTCAAGCGAGCCCTTGCCTAGGCAGGCGATTGTATGCGATTTTAGCCCCCGGCTGACACTTGACTATACCCCGATGCCCCGCACCGTTGCCGCGCGCACTTCGACGGGGCTCCTGCTGTCGCTCTTGTGTGCTTTCAGCGCGAGCGCCGCATGTCCCCCGCCTGCCGCCCGGCCGGCCCCTTTCGTTGCCGGCCACGGTAGCCACAAAATCGCCCATGTCCTGGCGGACAAGGCGCGTGCCTTTCACGACGGCGTGACCGTCTTTAGCGGTCATGTGGTCCTCACCTATGGGTCGGAGACCGTGCGCGCCCGGCGCATTCGATTCAACCGCAGGACCAACGCCTTCACGGCCTTGGGTGACGTGCGCGTGACCGGCGCCCAGGGCGGCGAGCTGCGGGCCCATTATCTGCATATGAATCGCGCCACGCACCGGGGCGTCGCCCGTGGTGTCCACTTTATTCTTCCCCATAGCAATGCGCGCGGGCAGGCGGTCATGGTCATCTTGCGCAGCCGCCACAAGTCCGACATCAAGGATACTCGCTACACCATGTGTCCGAAGGGCACCAAGGTCTGGTACATCCACGCCGACCGTCTGCACCTCAATTACACCAAGGATGTGGGTATTGCGACCGACGCGCGGGTGGTTTTCAAGGGCGTGCCGATCTTCTACTGGCCCTACCTGAGCTTCCCGATATCCTCCAAACGCAAATCGGGCTTCCTGCCCCCACGTTACGGGACCTCGAGCACCTCGGGGATCATGCTCTCGGTTCCCTACTACTGGAATCTCGCACCCAATTACGACTTGATCACCACGCCCGAGATTCTGGCCCGCCGCGGCCTCTTGTTGCGCAATCATTTCCGTTACCTGGGACAGACTTACAGCGGCTCGGACCGTATCGACTATATCCCCGTGGATCGCGTCACAGGTCGCCGCCGCTACGCCTTGGATATCACCCATAACCAGGTCTTCAATCCTTATTGGTGGGCAAATGTCGATTACAATCGCGTCTCCGATCCGGCGTTCTACACGGATTTCAGCGCGAATTTCGCCCTCCAAAGCCAGGTCGACCTGCCGCAGCTGGGGCAGGTCGGCTACTCAGGGCGGCGTCTGCGCCTGCGTCTGGGCGGGTCGTCCTATCAGCTTTTAGACACGAGTGTCGGGGGCGCCTACCCGCTCTACGAAGAGCTGCCAGCGCTCTTGTTGCGCGCCCGTGGCAGCGACAAGCCCGATCGATTGCACTACGGCCTGAAGGCGAGCGCGGTGCGCTTCGTGGGCGGCGGGGCGGTGCCGGCCAAGCGCGTCGATCTCGTCCCGACGGTGAGCTATCCCTTGCGTTGGCCAGCCGGCTTCATCGACCCGAAGCTTGCCGTTCGCGAGACCGATTATTGGATAGCGGGTCAGCCGACGATTCGTCGGACCACGCCGATCGCGCACCTGACCGATGGCCTGAACTTTGAGCGGGCGCTTTCAAATGGCGGGCGCCAGACCCTAGAGCCCGAGCTCTCATATCTGTACGTCCCCTACCGGAACCAGCAGGGAATCCCTCTTTTTGACACGGCGCCCGCGCCTTTCAACTACACCGATTTGTTCCGGACCAACAGTTTTTTTGGCCCCGATCAACAGGTCGATGCCAATCAAATGACCGCCGCCCTCACAACGCGGCTCTATTCTTCCGCGGGTCGCGAACGTCTGCGCGCGAGTGTCGGCGAGATCTATTACTTCCACAAGCCCTCGATTTACGCGAATTACCAGACGCGCGTTCTTAATCGTACGTCCGACCTGGCGGCCGAGGCCTACGCGCGCCTGAGCTCGCAATGGTATCTACGCGGGTCGCTCGCCTGGAACCCCAGGAACGACCAGACCGACGAAGGGGATGCCTATGTCGAGTACCGCCCCAAGCCCAATGCTATCGTGACGGTAGGCCATAGGTATATTCGCGGGGTGCAGGAGCAGGTGGACCTCTCGATCCAGTGGCCCTTGTTTCGGCGCTGGACGACTCTGGCGGAGACCAGCTATTCGCTCATGCAGTCGGCAAGTTTGGAGTCCTATCTCGGTATCCAATACAATAGCTGCTGCTGGGGGATGGGGTTTTACGTGGGTAGGACCCTCGGTCTGAATAACAGCCAATTCACGACCGCCATGTTCGAGTTCACGTTGAACGGTTTGGGGGCGCTCGGGTCTGCGCCGGTCGTACCGCTCAGCCAACATGGCTTCATGCTCGGTTCTTGAACGTGAGGAGATAATCATATGTCCGCCGCACTCCCGCAGGCCTCGGCCGCGATCCATCCGGTGACGATCGACAAGATCGTCGCCGTCGTGAATAACGAGGTCATCACTCAAAAAGAGCTAGACAAGCGCGTCTCTATGCTCTTGAAGCAACTAGCGGCGCGTGGGGTCGCCGTGCCCCCGCGGCACCTCCTGGCGAGAAAGGTCTTGAGCCAGATGGTCATGCAGCGCCTTGAGCTCCAGTATGCGCATAATATCGGCATCCGTGTGAGCGCCACCCAGTTGAAGCACGCCTTGGTGCAGCTTGCCGCTCACAACCACATGACCGTGCCGGAATTCCAGCAAGCGGTTGCGTCTGAGGGCTTTACGCTGACGGACTTCCAGCGTCGGTTACGCACTGAACTTACCATCCGTGAGCTCGTCATGCGTCGTATCAGCCAGTCGGTCGTCATCACGCGCCGCGCGGTCGACCGCTTTCTGGCAGAGACGCGCGCCGCCAATGGGGCGCGCTATCGTGTGGCCGAGATCACGCTGCAGCTTCCGGCCGCCGCGGATGCCGCGCAACGGCGCGCGGTAGAGGCGCGCGCCCGCAAGATCTTGGCGAAGGTGCAGGGGGGTGAGCCCTTCAGCCAGGCCGCCATAGCCTATTCCCAGGATCCGCACGCCCTGGAGGGTGGGGAGATGGGGTGGCGCACGGCGTCGCGCCTGCCTCGGAGCTTCTTGGAACCCCTGCGCGCCATGACGACCGGCGATGTGCGCCTGGTATCGGGGCACGGCGCCTATTATCTCGTCAAGCTGAAGGGTAAGCGTGCCGGGGTGAAGGGGCCCGCGCAGGAACAGGCCCGCGTGCGTGAGATCGTTTTGCGTCCGTCGCGGCAGATGTCGGCTACCATGGTGCGCGAAAAACTGAAGGCTCTGAAGGCGCGCCTTGCGCAAGGCGCTGATTTCGCGAGCCTGGCCCGCGCGTATTCGCAGGGCAGCGCCGCCGTGCGGGGCGGCTCACTCGGCTGGGTGAGTGTCGCCTCCCTGCCGCCGGGTCTTGCCGCGGCGGTCAAACACTTGCCTCTGCATACGGTCGGCGGCCCGTTCGCCACCGCGCAGGGTCAGACCCTGATCGAGGTGACGGCGCGGCGCGTGCGGGCCGGGATGACGCGTAGCGAGGCGCGCCGACTGCTGCGCATGCGTAAGGGTAACGCGCTTTATGTGCGTTGGCTGCAGACCTTGCGTGACGACGCCTATGTCCGTTACCCGAGCCGAACCTAAGCGTCCCGTCATCGCCATCACGCCGGGAGAGCCGGCGGGGATCGGGCCCGACCTCATGGCTCTGCTCGATTTCGACGAGGCGGTGGATTGGGTGTGTGTGGCGGATCCGGATCTGTTGGATGAGCGGGCAAAGTTGCGCGGTCGCGCGCGGCCTTGGCCGCGTTACGCCCCCGGGGTGCGCGGGCTCTCGGTCCTACCGGTCGCGCTCGGCCAGCGCGTGAGACCCGGGATCCCGGATCCGGCGAACGCCGAATATGTCCTAACTTGTCTTGAGCGTGCGACGCGCGGCTGCCTCGAGGGCGAGTTCGCAGCGCTCGTCACGGGGCCCGTGCATAAGGGCGTGATCAACGAGGCGGGCCATGTCTTTACGGGCCACACGGAATTCCTGGCGCGCGAGGCCGGCGTGGCCGAGGTGGTTATGATGCTGGTTGCGGGTTCTTTGCGCGTGGCCCTGCTTACGACCCACCTGCCGCTTGCCAGCGTACCGGCGGCCGTCACCGCGGAACGTCTCGACGCGGCGCTCGCGATCCTGGATGCGGACCTCAAGCGGGATTTCGGGTTTGCGAACCCTCGTATCGCGGTGTTGGGTCTGAACCCGCACGCGGGCGAGGGCGGCCATTTGGGTCGCGAGGAGATCGATGTCATAGCGCCGGCCGTGGCGCGGGCGCGCGCACGTGGGATCCAGGCCATAGGCCCGCTATCCGCCGATACCGCATTCGTGCGCGAACGCCTTGCGGACTGGCATGCCGTACTTGCCATGTACCACGATCAGGGGCTGCCGGTGCTGAAGGCGCAAGGCTTCGGGGAGGGGGTGAACGTCACCCTTGGTTTGCCCTTCCCCAGGACCTCGGTCGACCACGGGACCGCACTCGACCGCGCCGGCACCGGGCCCATAGATCCCGGCAGCATGGTGGCCGCCATGGCGCTGGCCCGGACCTTGGCGAGCGTCCGTGCCCGCGCTTAAGAAGCGGTTCGGCCAGCACTTCCTGCGCGACACCTTTGTGCTCGCGCATATAGCCCAGAACTGCGCGCAGGCTCCAGGTGAGCACACAGTCGAGATCGGCCCGGGCGACGGCGCTCTCACGGCCCACTTGCTGGACCGCCTCGAGAGTCTGCATGTGGTCGAAATCGACCGCGACCTGATCGCGGGCTTGAAGCGACGCTTCGCCCCGGACCGCGTGGTCGTGCACGAAGCCGATGCCTTGCGCTTAGCGCTCTGCGATCTCGTGCCGGGCTGTCTGCGCGTGGTGGGCAATCTCCCCTACAACATCTCGAGCCCGCTCATCTTCCATTTTCTCGATCAGCCCTGTATCGCGAGCATGGTATTCCTGCTGCAAAAGGAGGTGGTCGACCGCCTGGCGGCCCCACCTGGCGGGCGTGACTATGGAAGACTATCCGTGATGGTGCAGGCGCGTTGCGAGGTCACGCCGCTTTTCACGGTCGCGCCAGAGGCCTTTGTGCCGCCGCCTGCAGTCGAGTCGCGGCTCGTGGCCCTGCGGCCGCGCGCCTCGCACATTCCGGCGACGGACACGACCCTCTTCGCGGCGATCGTCGCTTGCGCCTTCTCGCAACGGCGCAAGATGCTCCGCCAGTCGCTGCGAAGCTATTTCCAGGGCGAGGATTGGCTTGCGTTGGGCATTGACCCTATGCGCCGCGCCGAGACCTTGACGGTCGCCGAGTTTGCGGCGCTGGCCGCGTATGCGCGCGAGCGTCTCTAGCTCTGATCGTCGCCATAGAAGCGCTCACCGAAGCGGATCTTGGCGTACCCGCGTGCGCCCCGTGCGCGGTTCGTGTCACGTAAGGAATAGACGCAGCCGCAGTATTCCTGCTGATAGAAACGCTGTTCCTTGGAGATCTGGATCATGCGTTGGCTTCCGCCGCCCTTGCGCCAATTGAAGGTCCAGTAACTCAAGTCCGGGTAGCGCTGCGCCGCACGCTCGCCGCAACCATTGATCTGATCCATGTCCTTCCAGCGCGATATGCCAAGCGAGCTCGTAAAGACCTTGAAGCCGTGCTCGACGGCATAAAGGGCCGAGCGCTCGAAGCGCATATCGAAACACAGCGTGCAACGCGCGCCGCGCTCGGGCTCGTTTTCCAGACCCTTCACGCGCGCAAACCAATCATCCTTGTCATAGTCGAGATCCACGAACGGCACGCGCAGCCGGTCGGCGTAGCGCTTGTTCTCGGTCTTGCGCAGCTCATACTCTTTCAAGGGATGGATGTTGGGGTTATAGAACAAGACCTCAAAGACGACCTCCGATCGCTGCATCTCTTGCATGACGTCGGCGGCACATGGCGCGCAACAGGAGTGCAGGAGGATGCGCCGGTCGTGGGTGGGCGGAGTGAGCAGTGGGCGTTCTTCGTTCATGGCGCCATTTTATCGCCTGCGCTCTTCGATGGCAGCCCCTCCGCCTTTTCGAGGGCCTCCGTGGTCGTCCGGATCCAGTCCTCGATGTGGGCGGTGAGGGCCGCCGCGTCCAGGCCTTGCGGTGAAATGGGTTTGCCGATCACGACCTTGATCACGCCCGGCTTCTTGATGAAGACGCGACGAGGCCAGAAACAGCCGGCATTGTGCGCCACGGGAAGCACCGAGCAGCCGGCGGCGAGCGCGAGCCGCGCGCCGCCCAGCTTGAATCGTCCATGATCCCCGGCCGGCACCCGTGTCCCCTCGGGAAAGATGATGATGTGGCGTCCCTGCGCGAGGCGCTTGCGCCCCCCCTGTATGACCTGATCTATGGCCTTGCGGCGCTTTTCGCGGGCGATCGCTATGGGCTCACTCAAGGCCATCCCCCAGCCGAGCAGGGGAATCCAGAGGAGCTCCCTTTTGAGCACCCATACATGCGGCGGGAAGATCCACTGAAACGCCAGGGTCTCCCACGTCGACTGGTGTTTGGCGAGGATGACACAGGGCGTAGCCGGGATATTTTCCCGCCCTTGGACCTCATAGGACAGTCCGCAGGTGAGCTTGAGCCACCAGACATTGAATCGGCCCCACTGACTGATGACCCGGTAGCGCGGTATGGGTCGCAGCCAGAAGAGCGCGAGCACGATGGGTGCCCAAACGGCGATCGACAGCACGAATCCGACCTGGAAGGCCGCCGCGCGCAGGTGTTTTATCACGTGCTGGGACCTATCGACCCGGAGAGCAGCGCCTCACAGAACGTGGCGAGGTCGTCATAGATTGGCACCCCGTCGAGCCCCGCGCCGCCCTGAGCGACCATGCGTGCCCCCTTGCCGCTGCGCACGAGCACAGGGAGGGCCTGCACCGCCCGTGCCGCCTCGATGTCGCGCAGGCTGTCGCCGACTGCGTAGGTGCCGTTTAAGCTTGTCTTGAAGCGTGCCGCGATGTCGTGAAAGAGGCCGGGCAAGGGTTTGCGGCAGCCACAGGCGTCTTTGGGTCCGTGGGGGCAAAAGAAGATCGCCTCGATTTCCCCGCCCCGGTGGTGGACCTCGTCGAGCATGCGATTGTGGATTCGCCCCAGCATATCGACATTGAAGAGGCCGCGCGCGATGCCGGACTGGTTGGTGGCCACCACGACCTGGATGCCGGCGTGCGTGAGGCGCGCGATCGCTTCGAGGCTTCCTGGTATCGGGCGCCACTCGTCCGGCGTCTTGATGTAGTGGTCCGAGTCTTCGTTTATGACACCGTCGCGGTCGAGGATGACAAGACGCATTTCAGGAGTCCCGGAATTCGGATACGCGTATACGACCGCTGACCATCCGCGCGGAGCGCTTCATGATGGCGTCCATTTTATCCCAGAAGGCGCGTTCTAGCGGGAAGTCGGCGGCAATCGCCGTACCGATCAGGAGGATCAGCAGGTCGGCACATTCCTCGGCCAGCGCCTCGCGCGGCTTACCCTTGGTGACGCAGGCCGAGATCTCGCCCAGTTCCTCGGCCATGAGTGCCACTCGATAGGCTAGCTCCTCGCCGCCCCGGTTCTTGAAGTCGTGTTTGTCATGAAAGCGCTGAACGGCGTCGCGCATGGCAGCGAAGGAATTCTGGTCGGTATCGTTCATCGCGACTCCCCGGCAATTTTCAGGCAGGACAGGTCGCCCACGGTCTCGAACAAGGCCGCCAGACGGGTGAGTAGACGCAGTCGGCCCTTACGGGTCTCAGCGTCATCGCTCATGACGAGCGCGTCCTCGAAGAAGGCGTCGACCGCAGGCCGCAGCGTGTGCAGCGATTCGAGGGCCCCTTGATAGTCACCGGCCCGCACGCGCTCACCGGTCCCGGTCTCGCAGCGCTCAATTTCCTGGGTTAGGCGCAGGTCCGCGGCCTCGGCGCCGGCCCATGGGGTCTGGGCGTCCAGGGGTTCGTGGTTTTGCTTCAGGATGTTGCGGGTGCGCTTATGGGCAAAGGCCAGAGAGGCGGCGTACCCGCTTTGCGCAAAGGCGGCGAGTGCCTGGGCACGGCGCACCGTATCAAAGACGCGCACCAGGCCCGGACTCAAGGCCGCCGCCATGACGTCTTGTGAAAACCTGTTTTCTAAGAGATTGCGCAGGCGTTCGGTGAGGAAATGGCGGACCTCCTCCACCACCGTCGGCGCGAGCAGGCCTTCGGGATACTGCGCGCGCGCCCTCTCGAGGAGCGGCGCGATCTCGAGGTCGCGGTGGTGGCGTTCGCCGAGGGCTTCCAAAAGTCGCAGGATGCCGATTGCCGCGCGCCGCAGGGCGAAGGGATCCTTGTCCCCGGTGGGGCCCAGCCCGATCCCGAAGATGCCCACGAGGGTGTCGAGCTTGTCGGTGAGGGCGAGCGCCAGACCGAGCGGGCTTGCCGGCAGGGCATCGCCCGAAAAGCGCGGCCTGTAATGCTCGGCGATGGCCTGGGCGATCGCTGGCGCCTCCCCATGGCATAGCGCGTAATGTCCACCCATGACGCCCTGGAGCTCCGGAAACTCGCCCACCATGCCGGTAAGGAGGTCGGCCTTGCACAGCGCGGCGGCCCGTCCGGCCTGCTCGCGATCGAGGGCAAGCTCCGAGCCGATGACGCGCGCCAGTCGCTCGAGTCGCGATGCCTTGTCCGCGAGACTGCCGAGACGCTTCTCGAACGCCACTTGGGAGAGTCCCTGCGCATAGGCATCGAGGGACTTCTTGCGGTCGCTGTCCCAAAAGAAGCGGGCGTCGGCGAAGCGTGCGGCGAGCACCCGCTCGTTGCCCTTGCGTATCGCCTGGTCGTCCTTCGGCGCGATGTTCGCGATGGTGATGAAGCGCGGCAAGAGCCGCCCTTCTCGTTCGAGTGGGAAATATTTTTGGTGACCCTGCATGGCGGCGATCAGCGCCTCGCGCGGCACGTCGAGAAACTCTTCGTCAAAGGTCCCCAGAACGGCGTGCGGCCATTCGACGAGCGCCGTGACAAGGTCCAGAAGCTCGGGGTCCACGATTGCCTGGGCATTTGCCGTCAGGGCCAGATGCTCGATCTGACCGCGGATCCGGTCCCGCCGCTCACCGAAATCCGCGACCACCTGCCCGTGGTCCTTAAGGATCTTCTCGTAGGCGTCGGCTGTTGGGATATTGAGGGGACGCGGCGCATGAAACCTATGGCCCCGCGAGCGTCGGCCGCTTACGAGCCCGAATATTGGGATGCGCAAAACGCGCGCGCCCTGCAGGGCCACTACCCAATGGATCGGGCGCACGAATTCGCCATCGCCCGCGCCCCACCGCATGCGCCGTCCGGCGGGTAGTGCCAGCAGGACGCCTGGTAGGACTTCGCCCAAGATCTCCGTGAGGGTGCGGCCTGCTTGCCGCTCGCGGTAGCCGAGAAACGCCCCGCGCTCGGTGTTCAGGGTTTCCAGGGAGGACACTTCGACGCCTAGAGAGCGTGCGAAACCGAGCGCCGCCTTGGTCGGTGAACCGTCTTTCTCGAACGCTGCGGCGAGCGCGGGCCCCTTGCGGACAACGATCTGCGCTTCTTGGCGGGCGGCGATCGCCGTTATGCGCGCCGCAATGCGGCGGGGGGCGGCGAAGGTTTGCACGGAGCTATCGGTGGTCGCTAGGCGCCTGTCGATGAGCGCCGCGGATAGGCCTGCGCCCAAGGCCGCGCCCAGCGTGAGGAGCTCCCGGGGGGGGAGTTCCTCGGTGCCGATCTCAAGCAGAAGATCCTCTTTCTTAGCCATCGGTCCGTCGCATCCTGGGGAATCCCAAAGCCTCGCGTTTTCGATAATAGTTTTCGGCCACGCCGCGGGCCAGGGCGCGTACCCGGCCTATCGTGCGCGCGCGTTCGGTGACGCTCAGGGCATGGCGAGCATCGAGCAAATTGAAGGTGTGCGAGGCGTGCAGCACGTGGTCGTAGGCCGGCAGCGGAAGATCGGCGGCGATCAAGCGCTGGCACTCGTCCTCGAAGGCCTGAAACCGCGCGAACAGTGCTTCGACACTCGCCTCCTCGAAATTGAAGCGCGACTGCTCGATCTCGTTTTGCCGGTAGAGGTCTCCGTAACGGACCTCCTCGTTCCAGGCGAGGTCGTAGACGTTGTCGCAGCCTTGCAGATACATGGCGAGCCTTTCCAGGCCGTAGGTGATTTCGCCGGTCACCGGCCGACATTCGAGACCGCCGGCCTGCTGGAAGTAGGTGAACTGACTCACCTCCATGCCATTCAGCCAGACCTCCCAGCCGAGCCCCCAGGCCCCCAGGGTCGGCGACTCCCAGTTGTCTTCGACGAAGCGGACGTCATTGGTCGCCAGATCGATGCCGAGCGCCTGCAGGGATTTCAGGTACAGATCCTGGATGTCCAGGGGCGAGGGTTTCAGCACGACTTGAAACTGGAAATAGCGCTGCAGGCGGTTCGGGTTTTCTCCGTAACGACCGTCCGTGGGACGTCGCGACGGCTGCACGTAGGCGGCGCGCAAGGGTTCGGGTCCGAGACTGCCGAGAAAGGTCGCGGGGTGGAAGGTCCCGGCACCCACCTCGACGTCGTAGGCCTGCTCGATCACACAGCCTTGTTTCGCCCAGTAGCGCTGCAGGGCAAAAATGAGTTCCTGGAATGTCACGTCGTGGTCCTTAAGAGAGAGGTGCGCGGGCGACCCCCGGTCGCTGCCGGCCCCCGCGCCACTATAAAGGGTAAGCGGCGGTTTCGGCAAACGCCCGTCCGGGCGCGTGAGCGCACCGACCGGGGCTTTGGATCGATTTCGGCGCGCCCCCTGTTGCCATAAGACCGCGTCCCAAAGTAGGGCACACACGGGCCTTTGGAAAAACTCCGCGTCCCTGAAAGGCGGTCGCCCCCGGGCTTTGCGGGGATCGCCGATATCCGCACCCGCATCCTCCCATGGGGTGCGGGACGGCCACCCGGCGCGATATACTGGCGGCGCCTTGGGAAGGCGCGCGGCGGGCGCAAGCGCACCAAGGGTTGAGGGGTCCCGCACGAGGCTATGGAAGAACGCAAGCGTAAGGCTGTGGTATTACTGTCGGGCGGCCTCGATTCCATGCTCGCGGCCCGGTTGATGCTCGACCAGGGCATCCATGTCGAGGGGATCAACTTTTTTACGGGCTTTTGCGTCGAAGGGCATACGCATGCTGTGCGCCACGATCGGAGGGCCCGCCCGGTGCGCAACAATGCTCTTCATAGCGCCGAGCAGCTCGGCATCCGCCTACATATCATCGAGGTGATCGAAGAGTACAAGGATGTCGTCTTGAATCCTCGCCACGGCTATGGGGCGCACCTGAATCCTTGCCTCGACTGCAAGTCCTTCATGGTGGGCCACGCCCGGCAGTGGATGGAAGAACACGACTTCGATTTCATTGTGACAGGCGAGGTTCTGGGCCAGCGGCCGATGTCGCAAAGGCGCGATACCCTTCCGGTGGTGGCGCGCGAGTCGGGGGCCTTGGATCGGCTCTTGCGGCCGCTCTGCGCCAAACTTTTGCCGCCCACCCTTCCAGAGCGCGAGGGTTGGGTCGATCGCGAGCGCCTGTTAGGTTTGAGCGGGCGTAATCGCAAGCCCCAGATCGGGATGGCGCACACATACGGTTACGAGTACGCGCAGCCGGCCGGCGGCTGTTGCTTCCTGACTGACCCGAACTATACGAAGAAGCTGCGTGACCTGTGGGGGAGTCGGGGCGAGCGCCGCTACGACTTTGATGACATCATGCTTCTGAAGATCGGGCGCCATTTGCGTCCGCGCCCATCCTTCAAGCTGATCATCGGTCGCGAGGAGGGGGAGAATCGCTTCTTGGAGGGCTATCGCAATCGCTTTGTGCACTTGTGGACGCCCGAGCACAATGGCCCGCTCGCCCTGCTTCAAGGGGAGGCCGATGACGCCGACCTCGACCTGGCCTGTGCTATTGCCGCCCGTTTCGGCCAGGGGCGGGCGGCGCAGACCGTGCGCGTGGCGGTGGGAGGGCCTGATGGGTCGCGCCATGACCGGGAGGTCGCGCCGCTTCCCCCGCATGCCCTGGCGGCGGATTGGTACTTGTAGGCTATGGACCTTGATGCCCGCTTTCTTCTCTGCCCTATGCCGGTTATACGTCTGAGCGCCGCCATGGCCAAGGTTGCGACCGGCGATCGGGTCACGGTCCGCTGCACGGATCCCGGCGCGCTGTACGACATACCGGCCTGGTGCCGACTCGAGGGTCACGAGATCCTCGAGACGCGGACCGAGTCTTCCGGGGAGATTGTGATCGTAGTGAGGGCCGGGAGGTGACGGTGGAGCGCGGCGTGCAAGCGGACGACGAGGCGGGGTCGGAGCGCCAGAAGGTCGTGCTGAAGGGTCTTTTTGTCAACGTGGTGCTGGCTGCGGGCCAGCTTGCCATCGGCGTTATCGGAAGCTCGGCGGCGCTCGTCGCCGACGGCTTTCATACCCTGTCGGACCTCTTGAGTGACTTACTTGTGCTTGCCGCGGCGCGCTTCGGGGCGCGGGGCGCGGATGAGGATCATCCTTACGGCCACGCGCGCATCGAAACGGCCGGCACGTTCGGCCTGAGCCTGGTACTGGTCGGTACCGGGGTGGGAATCGCCCTGCACGCGGCGGCGGCCCTCGGCACGCCGACGCACCTTGCGCGCCCCGATATCCTCGCGCTTGTCATGGCGCTGGCGGCCATCGCCATCAAGGAAGGCCTCTTTCGCTATATGCGACGGGCCGGTACGCGGTTGCGTTCTGATCTCCTGCACGCTAATGCCTGGCACTACCGGACTGACGTCTTTTCATCGATGGTCGTGGCGGTCGGCGTCGCCGGCAGCATGCTCGGCATAAGCGACCTGGATGGCGTGGCGGCCATTGGTGTTGCCATCCTTATCGTACGCATGGGCGCCATGCTCGGCTGGCAGGCCTTGCGCGAATTGGTCGACACCGGGCTCGAGACCGAAAAGCTCGAACGTATCCGTCGCGTCATCCTGTCGATCGACGGTGTCCGCACCCTGCATCTGTTGCGCACGCGCAGGGCCGGCGGGCTTGCCTTCGTTGACGTCCATATCCTCGTCGACGGATCCATCAGCGTGTCGGAGGGTCACCAGATCAGCGAGATGGTACGGGTCGCCCTCATGCGCCACGTGGGTAACATCGCCGATGTCGTCGTCCATATCGACTCGGAGGATGACGAGCATGCCGCGACCAATGCGCGTCTGCCCTTGCGGGCCGAGATGATGAAGCGTCTTCGGCATTACTTCGCGGATATCGAACCCGCTGGCGCCATCGACGCGGTCGTGCTGCATTACCTGGGGGGAAAGATTGCCGTGGAGGTGCATTTGTCTCTCGATCTCGCGCCGACCGTGGCCGCGGGCCGGGCCCTCCAGGAGCGTTTCGCCGAGGCCGCTGCCCGAGACCCGCAGATCGGCTCGGTGCGGGTGTGCTTCCATTAGGAGCACCATAACAGTGCACGTTTTGCCGGAGCGCACTGTTATGGTGCATACACGGACCCGGCATGGGCCCGCAAATGCCCGCTACGCCTCGTTTGCTTAGTGGCATATTTCGTGCAAAATGGCCGCCTCAGGCGTAACAGCCGCCCCGGCGCCCCAAAATAATCCAGAGTCAGGAGAGATGCATGTCTGCCAACGTCTTGAAGATGATCAAGGATAACGACGTCAAGTTCGTCGATTTCCGGTTTACCGACACCAAGGGTAAGGAGCAGCACGTCACGGTGCCGTCCCATGTCGTGGACGAGAAGCTGTTCGAGGAAGGGAAAATGTTTGACGGCTCCTCCATCGCCGGGTGGAAGGCCATCAACGAGTCCGACATGGTGCTCATGCCGGAAGCCGCCACCGCCGTGCTCGATCCGTTCACCGAAGAACCGACCCTGCTTTTGCGCTGTGACGTATTGGAGCCCCAGACCATGCAGGGCTATGATCGCGACCCGCGCTCCATCGCCAAGCGGGCCGAGGCCTATATGAAGAGCACCGGCATTGCCGATACGGCTTATTTCGGCCCCGAGCCGGAATTCTTTATCTTCGATGACGTGCGCTGGAGCGTGGACATGTCCGGCTCGTCTTGTCGCATCGACTCGGAAGAGGCGGCCTGGAATACCGGCAAGGATTACGATGGTGGCAATCTGGGCCATAGGCCTGGCGTCAAGGGCGGCTATTTCCCGGTCCCGCCGGTCGACTCTTCGCAGGACATCCGCAGCGCGATGACGCTCGCGATGGCCGAGATGGGTCTCGTCGTCGAGGCCCATCACCACGAGGTCGCCACCGCTAACCAAAATGAGATCGCGACCCAGTTCGCGTCGCTCGTGCGTAAGGCCGACGAGATTCAGATCCTGAAGTACTGCGTCCACAACGTGGCGCGCAATCATGGCAAGACTGCTACGTTCATGCCCAAGCCCATCGTCGGCGACAACGGCTCGGGGATGCATTGTCACCAGTCCTTGGCCAAGGGCGGCAAGAACCTCTTTACGGGTGACGGCTATGCGGGCTTAAGCGAGCTTGCGCTTTTTTACATCGGTGGCATCATCAAACACGCACGCGCCTTGAACGCGATCACAAACCCGCTCACCAATAGCTACAAGCGGCTGGTCCCAGGCTTCGAGGCCCCTGTCATGCTCGCCTATTCGGCGCGCAACCGCTCAGCCTCCATCCGCATTCCGTATGTGGCGAACCCCAAGGGCCGGCGCATAGAGGTGCGGTTCCCGGATCCGGGGGCCAACCCCTACCTCGCATTCGCGGCCATGATGATGGCCGGTCTTGATGGTATTGCAAACAAGATCAACCCGGGCGAGGCGGCCGACCACGACCTCTACGAGCTCACGCCCAAGGAGGCGAAGAAGATTCCGACTGTCTGCCACTCCCTGGACATGGCGCTCGAGGCCTTGGAGAAGGATCACAAGTTCCTGACCGCAGGCGGCGTCTTTACCGAGGACTTCCTGAGCTCCTATGTCGCGCTCAAGATGCAAGAGGTCACACGGTTGCGCATGACCACGCATCCAATCGAGTTTGACATGTACTACAGTATCTAGACAGATACTGCGTCGCGACAGCAGTGGCTTGACCGAGACCCGGGGCCTTCCCGGGTCTCTTTTTTGTTTCCCCTTGTCCAATCTTACGCCATCATCGCCGATAGGGCCGCGATGACGGTGTTAAACATCACACATTTCTTCCATGTATCGAGCCATATTGGTGTAGTCAATGTGTGCGGCCACCCGCCGATATGGATGGGCACGAACGCGTTTCCGCATGAGCGATGCGGATGCTGGTCCGGCATAGGCCCGATCCTCACGCCGGGGTGCGGGAAGATAATGCCCATCGCCAAGGTGGCGACAAAGTGAACACGAAGAGGTGTGTATGAACCGGACTAAAGTAGATGAATTTTTGTGCGAGGCCCTCGAGACCGAGCGTGGCGGCGTCAAGATATACGAGACCGCGATCAACTGTGCGCAGAACGTCGATTTGCGCAAGGAATGGGAGAAGTATCTCGGCGAAACCCGGCGTCATGAGCAGATTCTAGGGGAGATCTGTACAGAGTTCGGCATCAACCCAGAAAAGGAGACGAGCGGACGCAAGATCGTGCGCAGCTACGCCGAGACTCTTATTAAGGCCATGCAGGGCGCGCTCAGCTCGGGCGTGCGAGGGCAGGCCGAGATCGTCGCCGCCGAGGCCGTAGCGACTGCCGAACTCAAAGACCACATGAATTGGCAATTGATCGGCGAAATCGCAAAGAAGATGGACGGCAGTAACGCGGCTACTCTGAAAAAAGCCTACGATGAGGTCGAAGACCAGGAGGATCGCCACTTCTATCATGCGCGTGGATGGGCACGCGAACTTTGGGCGGCCTCGCTCGATATACCGGCTGTGATCCCGCCGCCCGAGGAGAAGATGAATGTGAAGACCGGCATGGGCGCCGCGGCCGCGCAGGCTTCTCGGAAACTCATGTAAAAAAGCGCGGGCGAGTACCCCCGTCCGCGCCGCACTTGAAATCGTGAGGCGTCCTTGAGGGCGCCCACGCCTTGCGTTTTTCGGCTTATCCAAGCCCTCCGCCTGGGATCGCCTGCACGGGTTGACTGCCTGTTGTCGTCAGCCCGAGGGAGGTGTAGGCGGCTGCGTTGCGCGCTTGGTTAAACGATGGAATGGCCAGCGCCTGAATATTTCCAGGCTGCGGTGTGCAGCTCGTGCTGCTTACTGCGGTGCAGGGCACATTGTCGACTACGTAGAGCGCCTTGCCATTATGCCCGACGGCCAATCCATAGGCGTCTGTAAATGGCGTGGCGGTGCTCAGCATCACGGGCGTCGGGTCCCAGCCTACACCCACAGCGAGCGGATCGTTGCGGGTAAAGACCTCAACGACGCCGTTTGGCCCCCCGCCCGTTGCCTCCTGGGTCGCTACATATAGCCGGCGACCCTTGGGCCCGATCGTAAGCCCCAGGGGCTTCTGGCCGCTTGCGAGCGTCAGGGTTGGGGTCGTGGCGGGGACCAGCGTGCCGCTGGTCGCATCAATCCGGTAGATCGAAACCTGCGCGCCGTAGCCGTTGTTGCTGACATAGAGGTGACGGCCTGCGGGTCCAGTGATGACCGTCCAGGGGTTGTTTCCGGCGGTAAAGGTGCTAGGCGCGGTTAAGGCGCCGCTATCCTGGTTTATGCCAAACCCTTCGACGCTCCCGGAGGAATACTGGGCGACATACAGGTATTGTCCGGTGGGATCGACGGTGAGGAGCATGGGATAGAGGCCGCTCGTTGACGTAGGGCTGCTGCTCAGTTCTTGCACGGGCGGCGTGCTGGACAGGCTAAAACCTGTTATTGATCCCGGGCCGTTGGTTTGGGTGCTGTTGTCGTAGTTGCTGTTGGCCACATACAGATAGCGGCCGGATGTGTCGGCGCTCACTCCCATGGGGGCGTTGCCGGTATTGTACGGCCCAGCCGCCGTGCCGAGCGTCCCGTCGCTGTTGATCGGGAGGCTCATGACAGCCCCCTGGCCCCCGCTGGACCAGTCCGAGGCGTAGAAGGTTTTGCCGTCCGGGGAGATCGTCCCGGCGCTCGGCCCGTTGCCGCCGTTTCCGGTGCTGGTCAGGCCGGTCAAGGCGCCATTGGCGCCCACCCCGTAGCCTAGGATCTGGTTTGTGCCCTGGTCTACGACATAGAGCATTTGCGGCGAGACGCCGACTGTGGCCACGAGACCCGCAAGGCCATGCGGCGTGGGCCGCGTGCGCACCGAACCGAGCAGCGTGGGCCCCGAGCCCGCCGTGGTGGCGGTGTAGGCTACGAGGTCGTCATGGGTCGCGTTGGTGACATAGACCGTGTGGCCGCCCGGCGAGACTAGCGCCCCGGTCGGCTGCCCCGACGATCCGAGCACCGCCGAGGTGGGACATGCAACGCCACCGCTTATGAGCGGAAAGGTCACGAGCTCCATGCCGCCGGAGCCCTGGCCCACGACGTTCAGCTGGGTGGCACCGACCGACAGGGCGTTGGCGGTGAGCCCCGACGGCAGTGGGACGCTGTCTTGCTGGCTCAAGGTGCCGCCCGCCCCGGCATTGAAGGCGATGACGTTCCCTGATGTCAGCACAAAGAGGTTGCCGGCGTTATTGATGGTTCCGGCGATAACTCCGCTCAAGGCCGTGGTCGCAAGCGCGGTCGGCGCCGCGCTGCCCGCACCAAAACTTGTAATGCCGTCGGATGCCAAGCCATACAGGACTCCCGATCCGGCGACCAGGCTCGTCACGGAGGCTGCCAACGGCGCGGTGGTGCCGCTCAAGGTCAGGGTGCCGCCGCTACCGATCGTGAAGCTGGAAATCGTGTCGTTGCCGGTGTTCAGGGCATAAAGGGTGGAACCCACCACGGCGAGCGACGCGGTTCCCGGGCCGCTCGCCGTCGCCTTACCGAGCGATGTCAGTGTGTCGGTCGTGCTGTCCCAGGCGTAGGCCGACACCGTTCCGTCCGTTTTGTTCGCCACATACACGAATCGGTTTGCACTCACGGCCACCCCGGAGGCTCCTTGCCCGGTCGGCACATAGCCGCGATCCACCACCGCTCCGGTCCACGGGTTGCGTAGGTACACGCCCAGGCTATGACTGCCCGAGGGGACCAGGATCAGGGAGGACTGCACAGTCCCGCTGGTAGGCGCATTCGTGGGGCTTGCAGGAACTGTCGTGGTGGCCGGCAGGGTCGAGATGGCCTGGCACTGCTGGAGGCCCGTGGGGGCCGGACCGCCGGCCGTCGGCGCGCTGCCTCCGGACGGCGCGCTGCTGCCTCCACCACCTCCGTTGCAGGCGGATAAAACGGCGCACGCGAGCAGGGCTCCGGCGATTCTTGCCTTCACTGGCATGGGTGACCTCCTTGAGTGATCGGGATTCAAGCGGGTCGGGAGAACCGACCGTGCTGTGCCGTTATACGGCTCGGCCTGCCGTCGTTCATCGGGCCAAGGTCGCTCGGACTTTGGTCGTTCAGACCAAGGGCGTGTATGGCGAGAGCGCGGCGGGGGAGACGGCCAGACGCCGTGGCTGCGGTGTTTATTGCTGCACAATGGATGGGCGCGCTCGCGAACTGTATGCGCCTCCGCGGCTAGCGCCAAAGAGGGCGACGACCAAAGTGCTCCTGTGACACTCTCAACCCGCTCAAGCGGGTGAGCTTCTTACCGAATAGTACGGTTCATGGGCATGCTCCAGGGAGCCCGCACACACATCCTGCGGTGCTTGATTCCGTGCTTCGGAAAGACAACGCCGACTAGACGCATCCAGTCGGTGGCCCGTGTCCGGGCTACTACTACGCCGGAGACTGCCCGGACG
>NZ_JBTRWP010000006.1:0-25161 GCF_054609335.1 Acidiferrobacter sp.
GGAGCGCCTCGGCAATCAAAAGCTCGTTATGCCCCATGCCATAAAAGTCCCCCGTATCAAGCACGTTGATGCCAGCATCGAGGGCGGCATGGATCGTCGCTAGACTTTCCGCGCGATCCGCCGGACCGTAAAAATCTGACATACCCATACAGCCGAGACCGAGGGGATAAGAGCGAGGGCCCACCTTACCGAGACGCCGTTGCGACATGATTTTCTCCTGCTTCGACATGTTTTATCCAAGGTAGCGGCAGGCTGCCGGCCCAGGGCAGACACACCCCACGTTGCCATTGAAGAGCATAACGGCAACCACCACTGCCGCCTAGCCGCCTCCTACACTTTCCCCACGATGCGCCACGCGCCCCAAGGCCTGATTATTGTGCTTCCCGTCGCCCCGGACATCATGCCTGATCCAAGAAGGGGGCGTTGAGGGGCTTTGTGCGGGCTCACTCGCGCATATCCATCGCCCGCGTCATTTGGCCAAAGGCCTGCCTGCTTGAGCGGGTCGAGGGCGTCACGGGGCGTTGTAGGCTGCCCGACTTCCCGTCATCGCCACCCAGCCCATACCGGCAGGGTAGACATAAACATATTGGCAATGGGGCCATAGACGTTGACAATAGGATGCATGCATGTTGCCAATACCAGGGCCGGGTGGCTACTATGACCAAAGCCGGTGCTCAAGGGGAAAACATCCGGAGATTCATCTTAGGCCACGTCGAACGGCATCCTTCGGATATCAGCAAAAAGACGGCCGAACATTTTGGTATTACGCGTCAGGCGGTCCATAGGCACCTGCGACATCTTGTTACCGACAAGGCGCTGTTGGAGCACGGCCAAACGCGCGGTCGCTCTTACAAGCTCGCGCCAACCCTGGAATGGCGCAAAGTCTTCACTTCGCTGCCCGATCTTGCGGAGGATGTCATCTGGAGAAACGAGATCGCGCCCACTATCGGCCAACTCCCAGAAAACGTTATGCATATATGGCATTACGGGTTTACGGAGATATTCAATAACGCCATCGATCATTCCGAAGGAACGGCGGTCCGGGTGGATGTGAGGAAAAATGCCGCGACCACGGAAATAACTATATCCGATAATGGTGTGGGGATATTCAAAAAGATTCAGACGGCGCTCGGGTTGTTGGACGAGCGACACGCGGTCTTAGAGCTCTCGAAAGGAAAACTGACCACAGATCCAAGCCGTCACTCTGGCGAAGGGATATTCTTTTGTTCCAAAATGTTTGACGACTTTGGCATCCTGTCAGGGGGGGGTTTCCTTCTCCCACGTATTTGGGGGCTCGGAGGACTGGATGCTCGGACATGAGTCGATAGACAGGACCATCGTATGGATGCGGCTCAACAACCATACGTCCCGCACCAGTAAGAAAATATTTGACCAACACACCACCGGAGAGGGTTACAGGTTCGATAAAACGATCGTCCCCGTAAGGCTCGCGCAGTATGGAGACGAGCAGCTTATGTCCCGCTCGCAAGCGAAACGATTGGTGGCTCGCGTTGAAAAGTTCAAGATCGTCATTTTAGATTTTAATGGTGTTGATATGATTGGCCAAGCTTTTGCTGATGAAGTTTTTCGGGTTTTCGCGAAACGCCATACCGGCGTCAACCTCAAATATATCAATGCCAACGCCGAGGTAATGAAATTGATCGAAAGGGTGACATCGACCGATATTGAAAAGACATAGCAAGACAAATCGCGCGATTGAGAAGATTTATCGGACTAAGGCCTCAACGCGCGCTTCTATGAAGGTTGGTGTTCTGAGTGGGAGAGTGACGGATCGCGTATTTCCCTCGGCGCCTCTGACGTCGTCTAGGGAGGAGTCGACCACGTCACCACCTTGGTGATGGGAAAATACCGCGACTCCGGCTGGGCTGCCGCGTGGTGCGCCATGCGGGCGGTGCTGCCGCCCCGGCGCATCCGTTGGGCAGGTTAGCTCGCGAGGGCTGTGATCCGTGCCTCCTGTTCGCGGAGCTTGCGCTGGCGCTCCTCGAAATCCGCGAGTCGCCGACGTTCCTCCTCGACCACGGCGGCCGGGGCGCGCGCGACGAAGTCTGGGCGCTCAAGCTTGGCGCGGGCACGCTCGATCTCACGGTCGATCTTTTCGATCTCTTTGGCGAGACGGCGCAGTTCGGCGGTCTTGTCGATCAATCCCTCCAGGGGGACTAAGACGCGTATCGCACCCACGAGTCCTACCGCGGATTCGGGCGTCTTTGCGCCCAGCGGGAGCAAGGTGATGGCCGAAAGTCGCGCAAGCGCCATGATCGTCTCTTCGTTGGCGCCGACGAGATCCGCTACATCGCTTGCGCCATCCAGAAGCACCGGGATGCGGGCGCCGGGCGCGATGTTCATCTCACCCCGGATCGTGCGCACAGCGCTTATGATGCCCATGAGTATCTGCATGTCAGCCGTTGCCCGGGGATCGATGCGGCTTGTGTCGCAATGCGGGTAGGGTGCGCGCATGATGGTGGGCCCGTCCCGGCCGCAGAGCGGCGCCACGCGATTCCAGAGGATCTCGGTGATGAAGGGCATGAGGGGGTGCAGGAGGCGCAGCGCGGTCTCAAGGACCCGCACGAGCGTGCGTCTCGTCCCTCGCGCTGTGAGAGGGTCGGCGCAGGTCAGGACTGTCTTCGACCACTCGACATACCAGCTGCAGTATTCGTCCCACACGAAACCGTAGAGGGCCTGCACGGCGAGATCGAAGCGGTAGGCACGGAAGGCCTCTTCGACGGCCCGTTCGGTTTCCTGGAGGCGCGACACGATCCAGCGATCACCCACGTTGAGGGTGTAGTCGCCCTCGTTCCCGCAGTCCGCATTCTCCGTATTCAAGAGCACGAAGCGGGTGGCATTCCAGAGCTTGTTGCAGAAGTTGCGATAGCCGTCGACGCGTGCAAGGTCAAAGTTGATGTTGCGCCCTTGGGTGGCGAGGCTTGCGAACGTCATGCGCAGGGCATCGGTTCCATAAGACGGGATACCTTCGGGGTATTCGCGCTCAGTGGCCTTGCGGATCTCTTCGGCCCGGCCAGGCTGCATGAGGCCGGTCGTGCGTTTGGTGATGAGGTCGGGGAGGCTGATCCCGTCTATGAGATCGATAGGGTCGATCACGTTGCCCCGTGATTTCGACATCTTCTGGCCCTTGGCGTCCAGCACGAGACCGTGGACGTAGACCTCCCGAAACGGGACATCGCCCGTGAACTTGAGTCCCATCATGATCATCCGCGCCACCCAGAAGAAGATGATGTCGAATCCGGTCACGAGGACTTGGGTGGGGTAGAAGCGCGTCATGGCGTCGCTCTTGTCCGGCCAACCGAGCGTCGAGAAGGGCCAGAGTGCAGACGAAAACCATGTGTCGAGGACGTCGGGGTCCTGGGAGAGAGTGACGTCTGCGGAGAGCCCATGACGCGCGCGCGCCTCCTCTTCGCTGCGCGCGACGTAGACCCGCCCCGACGCGTCATACCAGGCGGGGATGCGGTGACCCCACCAGATCTGGCGTGAGATACACCAGTCCTTGATGTTGCGCATCCATTCGTAATAGGTCTTGTCCCAGTTTTCGGGCACGAACCGAATGCGGCCGTCCTCGACCGCTGCGACCGCGGGCGCGGCGAGATCCGCTGTGCGCACATACCATTGATCGGTAAGCCACGGCTCGATCACAGCCCCGGTCCGTTCGCCGCGCGGGACCTTGAGTTTATGGGCCTCGGCGCGCTCGAGGAGCCCCTCGGCCTCGAGGTCGGCGAGCACCCGCGTGCGCGCTTCCTCGCGACTCAAGCCGTGGTAGGGGGAGCCCGGCAGTTGGATGCGAGCGGCCTTATCCAGGATGTTGGTGAGTGCAAGCCCGTGGCGCCGCCCGACCTCGTAGTCGTTGAAGTCGTGGGCCGGTGTGATCTTGACGCAGCCCGATCCGAAGGCAGGGTCCACATACTCGTCGGCTATGATGGGGATGTCCCGTCCTGTGAGGGGAAGTCTCGCGGTCTTCCCAACCAGATGCCGGTAGCGCGGATCCTCCGGGTGCACAGCGACAGCTTCGTCGCCGAGCAGGGTTTCGGGGCGTGTTGTGGCGACGATCAGGTGGCCGCCGGAGGCCAGTGGGTAACGGATGTGCCAGAGATGGCCATCTTCCTCTTCGCCCGTGACCTCGAGATCGGAGACCGCCGTCTGGAGTTGCGGATCCCAGTTGACGAGCCGCTGGCCTCGGTAGATGAGGCCCTCGTCGTAGAGCCGCACGAAGACCTCGCCGACTGCGTGCGAGAGGCCTTCGTCCAGCGTGAAGCGTTCGCGCGACCAGTCAACCGAGGCGCCCATGCGCCGCAGCTGTTCGCTGATACGTCCGCCCGAGCGGCCCTTCCATTCCCAGACTGCCTGCAGAAACCGCTCGCGACCGAGGGCCCCGCGGCTCTCGCCGGCGGCCTCCAGTTGTCTCTCGACGACCATCTGGGTGGCGATGCCGGCGTGATCGGTGCCCGGTTGCCAGAGGGTGTCGTCGCCACGCATCCTATGGTAGCGGGTGAGCGCATCCATGATGGTGTCCTGGAAGGCATGCCCCATGTGCAGGCTGCCGGTCACATTGGGCGGCGGGATCACGATGCAATACCCGGGTCCTTGCCCGGACGGCGCGAACACGCCGCTTGCCTCCCACTGTGCGTAAATGGTCTTTTCGATCTCTCCGGGCTCGTAGCTCTTGGCCAGGGTCTGCGAAGATTCAGTCATTTTGATGTCAGGTCAACTCTTGGAGGGCTTCAGTCAGGGCGCGTTCGAGGGCCGCCATCATAACAGGGTCGAGGCCCCGGTTCCCAGCTGCGCGCCAGAGGGCATCGACCCGCCGCGTGATCGCAGTGGCGCGGATCTGGGCGCTCAGGGCCTCACCCTTGGACGCCTCAAACAGGTCGGGGGTGGCGTCCTTTTCGGGGCGTGCCACGACCGCGCTCAAGGTCGGCAGGGGGGCGCCGATGGCCTGCGGCCGCCTCTCGGGTCGCGTCGGGCTTGCGATCGCCGCGGTCAGGACCGGGATTCCGTCGTCCCCCACTTGCGCATCGTTCTGCAGGTCAGTCGCGAGTGCCCGCAATCCAGCCAGGATATCCGGCAGCGATTCGCCCGATTCGTGGCTCACGGGAGGTTGTGAACGGCGGGCTCGAGGCCCTGCCGACGGTAGTGACGGAACCGTGCGCGTGAGCGCTCCTTCTCGGCGTCGGCGCCGCCCACGGGTTCGAGGACGCGCGCAAAGCCCGTGACCGAAGGCGGCGGGTCGGTCATCAACGGGATCAGGACATCCCCGCTGTCGGGGAGCCGTGCGCCTATGAGCACGGGTTCTTGCGTTGCGCCTTCCAGGCCGTGCGGAATGAAGCTTACGTCGGAGAACGTCCAGAGCTTCTGGTCCCAGGTACTGACCTCGTCTTCTGGCACCCAAAGAAAGACGCGGTGCCCATGTTTGTAGGCCGTCTCCACAAGCTTCAAGGCGAGTCCATCGCGCACCGCGTCTTCGCCGCCTAAGTAAAAGTCGACGCGGGTCATGCCGGTTTCGCGCGGCGCCTCAGAAATTCCACGAGTAAGGGAATCGGCCGCCCGGTCGCCCCTTTTTCCTTGCCCCCCTTGTAGGCGATGCCGGCGATGTCGAGGTGCGCCCAGGGATATTTTTCGGCGAAGCGCGAGAGGAAACAGGCCGCGGTGATGGTGCCGGCCTCGCGACCGCCGATGTTGGCCATGTCGGCGAAATTCGAGTCGAGCTGCTTTTGATACTCCTCCCATAAGGGCAGGGGCCAGACCCGGTCGGCCGCCGCTTGGCCCGCCTGCTCCAGTTCCCGAGTAAGAGTCTCGTCATTGCCCATGAGACCGCCCGCTTGTCCGCCCAGGGCGATGACGCAGGCACCGGTCAATGTCGCGATATCGATGACCGCGGCCGGCTTGAAGCGTTCGGTGTAGGTGAGCGCGTCACAGAGGATCAGGCGACCCTCGGCGTCGGTGTTCAAGATCTCGATGGTCTGACCGGACAGGCTCGTCACGATGTCGCCGGGTTTGACGGCGCTGCCACCCGGGAGATTCTCGGTCGTCGGGATGACGCCGACTAGGTTTATGGGCAGCTTCATCTCCGCGACCGCTTGGATTACCGCGAGCACGGTCGCCGCCCCGCACATGTCGAATTTCATTTCGTCCATATTGGCCGGCGGCTTCAAGGATATGCCGCCCGAGTCGAAGGTGACCCCTTTGCCCACGAGCGCAAGCGGGGGGGCGCTGCCGTTTCCGCGGTATTGGAGGACGATGAGCTTGGCCGGCTCGTGGGTGCCGCGCGCCACCGCCAGCAGGGCGCCCATCCCCAGAGTCTGCATCTCGGCCTCTTCGATCACATTGACCTCGAGCCCGCCGCGCGTACCGAGCGCCTGTGCCTGCTCGGCCAGGTAGGATGGTGTGCACATATTGCCGGGGAGATTGGCCAGGTCTTTCGCTAAGGTGATCGCGCGGGCGATTGCGCGGCCCGCCGACAGCGCCTCGTTCGCGGCGGATCCGAGCGCGCCCGCGGCCCCGAACTGGCATGATTGCGGGAGCGAGCGCGCATTGGCGCGGGTCTTCAGCCGGTCGAAACGGTAGAGTGCATCCTCGGTGGCCACCACCGCCTGTTCCAGGGCCCAGGCCGCCGACCGGTCCTTGACCTCAATCATGGGCAGAAAGCTCGCCATGGTCTTTACATGCAGATCGGATGCGGCCTGCGTCGCGCGCGTCACGGCTTCTTTGTACTGGGCGGGCTTGCATTCACCGGCTACGCCCATGCCGACTAGCAGTACGCGCTCGGCGCGGCCGACCGCCCGCAGGAGCGGCAGCGTCTGTCCCGGTTTGCCTTCAATATCGCCGCGTTGCACAATGGCCGCAATCTCGCCGCCGAGGAGTCTGTCGAGGGCTGTCGCTGCCTCCGAGAGCCCGCGATTTTCGTGGATCGCCACGATGAGGCATTCCGTGGCCAATTGATCAGGAGCTTCTTGAGTGAGGGCGTATTCCATAGGTCTCGGGGGTCTCGGGCTATTTTGGGTTTTGTCGGCGCCTAAGGCGTCTATGGTCATGATAAACCGCCTGCGTCGTCAGCAAAAGCCGTGATAGTCCATCGAGCCTTTTATCGCGAGGCAACACAGACCACGTTGCTCGTGACTCTGACGTTCCTGACCCTCTACCTCGTGGTCAGTCTCGTAAAGCTCCTGAGTGAGGCGGCAAGCGGCGAGTTCCCGGCACATATCGTGTTCCTGCTCCTCGCCTTGGAGCTCTTGAAGAACCTAGCTATGATACTGCCGCTTACGGTCTTCATCGGGCTCCTATTGACGATGGCGCGTTGGTATCGAGACAGTGAGGTGACGGTGCTGGCGGCCTGCGGCATCGGTTTGGGGCGCATCCTGCGGCCAGCGATGGTCTGGACCTGCGCCGTGGCGGCCCTGGTCGCCGCCGTCGCCTTTTATCTTGCGCCGATGGCGGCGCTTTTGCTCCATAAGATCAAGCTCGAGAACACCTCGGCCTATACGGCGGGCATCATTCCGGGGCGCTTCAATCATACGCGCAACGGCCGGGCGATCTTCTATGTCGAGCGGGTTGGCGCGAGCGGTCGCCTCCACAATATCTTCGTGAGCCGTACGCAGTTTGGAAAGGGCGGCGTGCTCATCGCCAAGCGCGGCTATGAGTTCAAGGATCGGCGCAGCGGCGCGCGCTTTCTCGTGCTCTTGAACGGACGGCGGTACCAGGGTCTCCCTGGCCGCGCCAATTACCGCATACTGCGCTATCGCACCTATGCGCTGCGGATCAAGCGGCGGCCCTTCACGCCGCTTATGGCCGATCTGACCCGTGACGAGATTCCGACCTTGCGTCTCATGCGCTCGTCGGACCCGCGCGCGATCGCCGAATGGCAATGGCGTCTCGCTCAGCCGCTGTCGCTGTTCATCTTGGCGCCGCTTGCGCTCGTTTTCGCTTATACCGATTCACGCCGGGGCGCCTTTGCGCCACTCTTTGGCGCGGTGCTTGCGTATTTTTCCTATGCCAATCTCTTGAGTGTCGCGCACGCCCTGCTTGCGCGTGGCCACGAGCCTCTCTGGCTTGGACTCTGGTGGGTACACGGCCTTTTTGCGGCGCTCGCGGCTTTGTTTTTTGCGCGCCGGGCGGCCGGTAAGACGCTCCTGCCGCGCCGCGCCCTCCGTTGATGCGCCTTCTTTATAACTATATTGGGCGCCGTCTGATCATGAGCACGGGCCTCGTTTTGAGCGTGTTCGTGGGCTTGTTCCTGTTCTTTGATCTCGTGACTACTGTCGACCATATCCGTCATGGCGGTTTTGCCAGGCTTTTTGTCATCCTGATGCTTGGGGTCCCGGCCAAGATCTCCATGCTCTTTCCTATGTCGGCGTTGGTGGGGGCCACGCTCGGCCTGTCGTCTCTGGCCATCGATGGGGAATTGACCGCCATGCGCGCCGCCGGCGTCTCGGTAGGACGCATCGCCTACGCGGCATTGCGGGCTGCGCTGGCACTCGGGTTGGTGGCGGCACTGCTTGGGGATTTTCTCGGACCCAAGGCCGACTCGCTCGCGCGCCGCGCCCAGGCTCAGGCCGCCGGCATCGGCGGGGCCGTGAATGCCCAGGGACTCTGGCTACGGGAGGGTCACAGTTTCGTGGATATAGGCGAGGTGCTACCGGACCTCAGCATCCTGCGGCTTACGATTTACCGTTTCCGCCATGGGCGTTTGGCGCACGAACTGTTCGCGGCGAGCGGCCGCTATCGTAACGGACGGTGGCGTCTGCGGGGTGTTTCCGAGACCGTATTCCGAAAGCAAAGACTGATCGTGAAGACCAGCCCCCGGGGGTACTGGAAGGGCATAGCGCCCAGTCTACTCTCGGTCTTTGCGGTCAACCCGCATACCCTGTCTCTGGTCGATCTGTTCCGCTACATCCGGCATTTGCAGCGCAATCGGCAGGCCACCCGGCATTATGAGCTGGTGTTTTGGTACAAGGTCCTGGCGCCTCTCACGACCGCCGCCATGGTGTTGCTGGCGGTGCCCTTTGTGTTCCGTCACGGGCGCCAAGGGGGGCTTGGCTTTCGTTTATTCACCGCGGTCGTGCTGGGCCTCATCTTCTACGTGTTCAATCGGGGCTTCGGCGATCTCACGCTGCTCTATCACTGGCCGCCCCTGCTTGGGGCAGGCGTCCCCACATTAGCGCTAGGCCTCGCTTGTCTGTGGTTTCTGGCGCGCGTGGGCTGACTTCGGCATGAACAGGACGCGGGTCCCGCTCAGACGGTCATGCAGGCACTGAGATTCGGGATCAATGAAGATCCAGAAATAGGCGCTACCAAAGAGGGCGAGCAGGGCGGTCGCGGCGAGATAATCTCCATGGAAGGAAAGTGTGAGACCTTCGATGAGTGCTGCCCACCAGCCGAGCGCCAGGACATAGCGCGCGAGCGCGCGACCGATACTGAGGCGCCCGCGCGCGCCCCGTACCGTAAGGCCCCAGGCGCGCATGCCTTGGGTCTGGCCGGACTTAAGCCAGGCCCGGCTGAAGTAGATGAGGCCAACCACCGGCAGATAGCCACGCAGGATGTCCTGCAGCAGCGGGCTTTGCGAATCATGAGCCACGGCGAAGGCGATGGCGAGTGGTGCCGCGGCTGCCACCCAGAGGGCAAACAGGAGAAGCGCATCGTAAGTATTCGCCGCCAGACGCCGAAGCAGGGCGCTTGTGCGGCCAGGAGGGGAACCAACAGTCTCGGCCGTGTTCAAAGCGTAATCAATCCGAGAGAAGCGAAGGAGGCAGGCGGCTCCGCTTGACCAACACCGGGTTTATGCACAGGGTTACGCACCATTTTTGTCGATATCTTCCTGTTTGTCTCAGAGGCGCCTCACACTGTACGAGGCGCGTTGTTTGCGTTACCCTTGCGACCGGCTCGTGGCCATAAGCGGCGCTCTCCTCGGGTCGTTTCAAGTTTCCGCTATATAGGGGTGCGGTATGGTATCAGGTGTTTCGCTGAATCTCATTGAGCTTGGTCACTTTGCGGCTTATCTTGCGTTTTTCGTGGCCATTACCCAGGCCTTGGCGCCTCTTGCGGGCCGGGTTTTCAAGATCCCGGGCTTGCGCGTTGTGTCCATCAATGCCGCTCCGCTCCTGTTTTTGCTGACAACCATCGGGGCTCTGAGTATCGTCTATTCGCTGCTCACGAATAATTTTTCGGTCCTCTACGTCGTAAACAACTCCAATACGCATCTACCTGTCTTTTATAAAATCGCGGCCTTATGGGGCGGTCATCGCGGCTCTCTGTTTCTCTGGGTCTGGATACTGACAGGCTACACCGCGGCCGTCGCCTATCATGGCCGGTCGCGCTACCCGGACCGTCTCGCGGTGATCATGGCCGTACAGGGTGCACTCATCGCGGGCTTCTACGGCCTCATTCTGTTCCTCTCTGATCCGTTTACGCGCGTCTTCCCGATTCCGCCGCAGGGCCAGAACATGAACCCGCTGCTCCAGGATCCGGGCATGGTCATCCATCCGCCCATGCTCTACATGGGCTATGTCGGGTTTTCTGTCCCCTTCGCGTTCGCGGTGACCGCGCTTCTCACTAATTGGCGGAGCGAGCTGTGGATCGGATACACACGCCGCTGGGCCCTTTTCGGCTGGGGGTTTCTGACCGCCGGCATCATCTTCGGTGCGTGGTGGTCATACTATGTACTCGGTTGGGGCGGCTATTGGGGATGGGACCCGGTCGAGAATGCCTCATTCATGCCCTGGCTCATGGGCACGGCCCTGATCCACTCGATCTCGGTACAGGAGCGGCGTCGCATGCTCCATACTTGGAACATCTTTCTTATCATTACGACATTCGCCTTGTCGCTGCTCGGCACCTTTTTAGTTCGGTCCGGCGTGCTGGCGTCGGTGCACACCTTCTCGGCGGCGCCCGGACAGGGCATCTACTTGCTGACCTTCATGGTGATTGTGTTGACGCTGGCCTTTGGGCTCTTTCTCATCAAAGGCGGCTATCAGCAGGCGGAGGAGACCTTTGTCTCGCCGCTCTCTCGTGAGTCCATGTTCATCTGGAACAATGTCATCTTTACCATCGCTTGCGCGTCGGTGATGTTGGGTACGCTCTATCCCTTGTTCCTGCAGGCGGCCACGGGCGCGCGTATCACTGTCGGTCCTCCGTATTTCGATCTTGTCATGGTGCCGATCTTCCTGGTCATGCTGGCTGTCATGGCCATAGGACCGCTCGTCTCGTGGCGTAAGGCCAACCTTCCGAAGCTGCGTGGCCGTCTTGTGGTCCCCGCGCTCGTAGGTGTGGCATTCGCTGCGGTGGTCGCGGTCGTCTGGGCCCCCGTCTATTGGACGGCGCCCGTGGCGGTAGGGCTCGTGGCCTTCGTCGCCGTCAGCATCATCAGCAATGTGGCGCGCGCTGTGAGTCAGCGCCGCAAGCAGCACCATGAGGGCGTGGGGCGCGCGTTTACCAGCACGGTTCTTGGTAATCGCCGCCACTACGGCGGCATGATCGTCCATATGGGTATACTCGTCATCACCATAGGTCTGGTCGGTTCCGGGCTCTTCAAGACCAGCAAGCTTGTGATGATGGCCCCGGGCGATGTGCTGCATCTCGCGCATGAACGTGTCCGCTTTGACGGCACGCGCAATGTTCGCGGTCCAGACTATAATGCGGTCGAGGGGCGTCTTACCGTGCTGAATAATGGCGCGAAGCTGTATCCCGAACAGAGAGTCTTTTTTGGGAGCCCGATGAAAGTGGAGCGGCCAAGCGTGAATTCGACCCTACTGCGTGACGTCTATGTGGATATTGGCGATCACCAGAACGGCAAGTGGGAGATCCATCTTTTCATCAACCCGCTCGTGAACTTCATCTGGATGGGTGGCGGTATCGTCATCGCCGGTCTCGCCTTCTCTTTGAGCGATTACGCTCGACGTCGCAAGCGTGTCGTCGTAGCTTCCGAGGTCGTGGCCAGCCAGTCATGAGACGGGTCGCGGCTTTGGTGGTCCTGTGGGCATGGCTTACGCCGTGCTTTGCGGCGACGATCGTTCATGAAAACGCTGTGCGTCGCCAGGAAATCGCGATCGCGAAGAAGCTGCGCTGTACGGTCTGTCAGGCCGAGTCGCTCGCCGTCTCGCAAGCTGGCATAGCGCAGGATATGCGCAAGCTCATTCGCCAAAAGCTGCGGGCCGGGGAGACGCCCGCGCAGATTCGCAGCTATTTCGTGAAGCGTTACGGCGACTACATCCTGCTTAAACCCCCCTTCGATCCGCTCGGTGCCATTCTGTGGATATGGCCGTTCGCGTTGGCCGCGGCCTTCGGTGGGGTTGCTATCGCGGTGATGCGGCGGCGTGCTCGCGCGCCTATGCCACCGTCTGCCCCCGAGCTTGGACCGGAAGACCAAGCGCGTGTCGAGGCCCTTACGCGTCAGGAGTAGCTATGTTTATTATCGTCATGTTGGCGGCGTTTCTTGTCTTATTCGCCGCTTGGTTCCTTACTCGTCCCATGAAAGGGTGGGTTGCTGCTGGAGGGAACCGTATTGCGCTCGAGTTGACCCGTGAAGAGACCTTGAAGCAGCTCCGCGAGATCGAGGCGGATCGGACCGATGGGCGCATCGATGAATCGGTCGCTCACGAGGAGACGGCCCGCCTGAAGTACGCGCTCGCACAGACCTTGCGGGCCCTGGAGGCCGAGGCGGGCATAGCGCCGGGGCCATCGGAGAAGCTACGGCGGCGGGGCTTTGTACTCGCAGGGTTGCTCGTGATCCTGACGGTTTTTGCCGCGACCATGGATTACTGGCAGAACAAACCCGCACTTTTGACCTTCGCCACGCTCAATTCGAAGGGGCAGATGCGTGGCGTCCACGGTTTCCCACCCATGGTGTTGAGCATGGTCGCGAAGCTGAAGCGTCACTTGGTCCGCCATCCGCGCGATACGGCGGGCTGGCTTGAGCTTGCGCGCGCCAACGTCGTGTTGGGCAAAGCGAAAGGGGCGCGCGATGCCTACGCCCACGCCTACAAGCTCGCCCCGGATGACGAGACCGTGCTCGCGAATTATGCGTGGCTTCTTTATTCCACGAATCCGTCCCAGACCACGGGGCTTGTGCACACCTTGTTCGAGCGCCTCTATAAACAGGATCCGCGCCAGCAGGATGCCCTGTGGTTTCTCGGGCTTGCCTCCTACAACCAGCATCATTTCCATAAAACTTTGAAGTATTGGGCCCAACTCGAAAAGGAGCTGCCCCCGGGCAGCAAGGCGCGTAGCGGGGTGCAGACGGCGGTCAGCAAGATTCGGATCATCATCGCCGCCGAACACGGGCGGGGGGCCGCAGCTACCCCGCAGGGCCCGAGCGCAGGCACCGGGAAGCCCGCCACCCCATGAGTGAGGGTCTATTCGCCGTGCGAGGATTGTCGTGCATGCGCGGCGATAGGACGCTTTTTGCGGGGTTGGCACTCGACCTCGCGCCAGGTGAGGCCTTGCATGTGCGAGGGCCGAACGGGCTTGGTAAGACCACTCTGCTGCGCGCGCTCTGCGGGCTCTCGCGCCCCATGCGCGGCGAGATCCGTTGGCGGGGCCAGAAGGTGTCGGATCTCGGCGAGGAATTCACCGCGGAGGTGGCCTATGTCGGGCACCTGAACGGCATCCAAGGGGATCTCACCGCGCTGGAGAACCTTCGGCTTACAAGCCAGATCTTTACGCGCCGCAAGCAACAAGGGGTGAGTGCCGGCGAGGCGCTCGAGCGCGTCGGTCTGCGCGCGCAAGCCGGCCGGCCGGCGCGCCACTTATCTCAAGGCCAGAAGCGCAGGCTTGCGCTCGCGCGGCTGCTCGTGTTGCGCCGCCCCTTGTGGGTACTCGATGAGCCATTCACGGCGCTCGACATGGCCTCGGTGGCGAGCCTTTCGTGTCTGATCGGCGAACATATGGCGACAGGCGGGCTTGCGCTGGTCGTTTCGCACCAGGCTTTCGATCTTCCGGGGATTCGGGATTTCGAGCTTGCTCATTACTGCAAGGCGCGCAAATGATGGCCGAATTGCTGGGGGCAATGCGTGCGGTGTTCGTGCGGGAACTGCTGGTGTTCTGGCGGCGCAGCACGGAGGTTATGACGGCGCTTGTGTTTTTTGTGATCGTCACGACCTTGTTCCCGCTTGCGATTGGGCCCGAGCGCCGTGAGCTCATGTTGGTGGCCCCGGGCGTACTGTGGGTGGCGGCGCTCTTGGCGACCACCTTGTCGCTCAATCATCTGTTCGCGAGCGACTATCAGGACGGGAGCCTGGAGCAGATGCTCATGAGCCCCTACCCCTTGTCCGCCATGGTGTTCTCCAAGATTGCCGCGCATTGGGTGCTGACCGGGCTGCCGCTCGCCTTGCTGTCACCCTTGCTCGCCATCCAATTGGCTCTACCGATGAAGGCGATCGGCACCCTCGTGGGGTCGCTATTATTGGGGACGCCGACTTTGACCTTGATCGGCGCCGTGCCCGCGGCATTGACGCTTGGCGTTCGTGGCGGGGGCGTGCTGGTTTCCCTGCTGGTTTTGCCGTTGTATACTCCGGTCCTGATCTTCGGTGCCGAGGCGGTCGCTGCGTCAGCAGGGCAAGGCTTCGCGTCGGTTGCGCATTTATCGTTACTGGGGGCGTTTTTGGCGCTGGCTTTAAGTTTTGCCCCATGGGCGAGTTCAGCTGCCTTGCGTGTGTCACTCGATTGATGAAGTTAATCCATAAATACGGCGCGCCCAAGCGGTTCTATGAACTCGCTGGCACTTTGGTGCCGTGGCTCGCGGCGCTCACCACGGTGTTGATGGTCGTGGGACTCTATCTGGGGCTTTTTTGGGCGCCGCGCGATTACCAGCAGGGCAATGCCTACCGCATCATGTTCGTTCATGTGCCCAACGCCTGGATGTCGATGATGGCCTACGTCGCCATGGCGGTCTTTGCGGCGGCGGGTTACATCTGGAATATGCGCCTTGCCGACATCCTCGCCAAGGTGACGGCGCCGCTGGGTGCCTCGTTTACGCTCACGGCGCTCGTCACCGGCTCCTTGTGGGGTAAGCCTATGTGGGGTACGTATTGGGTGTGGGATGCGCGGCTCACGTCGGAGCTCATCCTGTTCTTTCTGTATGTGGGTTACATGGCGTTACAGGCGAGTATCGATGATGCCCGCAGGGCCGCGCATGCGAGTGCCATCCTGGCGATCGTGGGGGCTGTCAACATCCCCATTATCCATTATTCGGTGTATTGGTGGCATACGCTGCATCAGCCCGCTTCCTTGACACTGACCAATCAGCCGAAGATCTATATCACGATGTTGATTCCGCTGATCATGATGTCGCTCGCCTTCACGCTTTTCTACCTGACCATGCTTTGTGTGCGCGCTCGCAGCGAGATTCTCTGGCGCGAACGGAACACGGATTGGGTTCGTAAGCTCATTGGGTCGCGGACATGAGCCTCCCGGCGTTTCTGCAGATGGGGCGGTTTACGGTATTCATCTGGAGCGCTTACGGGTTCACCGCTATCGTGGTTGTGTGGAATATCGTGCAACCGTTGATCCAGAGGCGGAAGGTGTGGGAGCGGCTACGCCGTAACCTGGACGACGGCGAGGAGGAGATTCATGAGGAAACAGAATAAAAGACTCTTGTTCGTCCTGATCGGGCTCGCGGGCGTAAGCGTCGCGGTATGGCTGGTCTTGTCGGCCTTCCGGCATAATCTCGTGTTCTTCTACTCGCCGACGCAGGTCTTGGCCGGCAAGGCGCCCAGTCACGGCGTCTTTCGCCTTGGCGGCATAGTCGAGAAGGGGAGCATCAAGAAAGATGGCCTCAGAACGACGTTCACGCTGACCGATCTGCGTCATAGTATGGTGGTCCACTATAAAGGCATCCTTCCCGACCTCTTCAGGCAGGGGCAGGGTGTGGTGGTGCAGGGGCAGCGCGATGGCGCGACGACCTTTATGGCAAGCCAGGTGCTTGCAAAACACGGCGCGAATTACATGCCGCCCGATGTCGCGGCCGAACTGAAACGCTCCATGGCGGCGAAGGCGAAGGCGGCGCTCTCGTGAAGAAGTTTCTGATTCCCGTCGCGCTTTTCATCGCGATCGGAATAGCGCTTGGGCGCGGTCTGTTTCTGAATCCGACCTATATCCCGTCGCCGCTCATCGGTAAGCCCATGCCGCAGTTCTCGCTACCCTTCGCGGCGAATCCGAAGGCCGATCTCAGTAATGCCGACCTGAAGGGTCATGTGACGCTCCTGAATATCTTCGCCTCGTGGTGCGTGAGCTGCAAACAAGAGATGCCGAACCTCATGCGTCTGCAGGCCCTGCGCCTCGTGCGCCTAGTCGGTGTCGATTACAAGGACACGCCCCATGGCCTCCACCATTACCTGAGCGCTTTCGGCGATCCGTATTCGACGATCGTGACGGACGAGCGGGGCATGACCGCGATCAACTGGGGTATCTACGGCGTCCCCGAGACCTTCGTAGTCAATAAGCAGGGGATCATCGCCTACAAGTTCGTGGGCCCGATCAGCTATCGGAAGCTGCACTCCAAGCTGATTCCCATGGTGAAGCGTCTAGAGGCACAGCCCGCCTGAGTGGGGCTGCGGGCGCTCAGGGCTCTGCCCGGGCACGCGCATTGACGGGGCCTCTCTGGCCTGACGTAAGTGCTCCCCATGCGAGACACACCTGACGGTCTCTGGGTGCAAAACCCATAGCTTTAGTCTGCGGCCTGGGTGTGGTACGCCTTCCGTTCAGCGCAAGGAGGCCACGCCCGGCTCGGCCATGGGGGCGACCACGTGCACGTCGACGCGGCGACCGTCGGGGCTCGCGAGCAAATGGAGTGGCCCCCCCGAGAAAACCGCCCGCCAGAAGGCTTGTTGCAAACCCTCATTGGAGCAATGGAGCCGTTTCATCTGACGGACCCGCCCGGCGGGCGATAGCGTGAGCACCGCACTGCAGACCCCGGTGGGCAACATGACGGGGTGACCGGTGCGGCGCATAGCCGTCCGCTCCATCGCCACCCGCACCGCATGCAGGCGGGCGGCGATAACCGTGTTGGCGGAGGTGCGCGGCCCCCCAAAGGCGCCCGCGCCCGATCGGGGCGTTGCAAGAGCGGGTGTCGTCGACGCTTGCGCCACCTGTGCCGCGACCGCCGCCTTGATCTGGCGCTTCAGTTGCCGTCCCGCCGCCGTCTGCTTGAGATTGCCGCTACGCATTTGCGCGATGATGACGGCGCGCCACTCGCCGGGCGTGGCCCCCAGAAACGCCGACGTGAGGCGGCAGAGGCGTGGTGCGAAGCCTGGACCGAGGAGAGTTTGCGGGCCCATCGCAAACCTTTCCCTTAAGGTTCGGGTGCACTGGATACGCAGGTGAGTCAGGAAGGTCGGTGGTGGGTAGTCGCGCGGGAGACCTGATTCCGGGGCCCCCGCCCGACAGTAGCGGGCGGGGGCCGGACAGGCGTTCTGAGGGATAAGCGATCCGGTCAGGGCAGCGTGTGCTGCCACGGTGGCCCATAGTAATACGGGCCCGATGAGTATCGACGTGATGCGCATGTCTCCCCCTCGCCGCGGGCGCGGTCTTGTGACTGAAGCATAGGTGAGGCTAGAGCTTCCAGCAAGGAGGTTTCGGGGCCAGCTATTCTGAATGTGACTGCCACCAAGAGTACGCGGTGGCCCGGCATATCCCGGTAAGCCGCCCGACTCCCGGCGTAAGCACCCTCAAATAGCCTCGTTCTGACGCCGTCACTGGGTTTCCAGGTTCTCTCACCCTATATTCGGGGCCCCTGAACCTCACATTGAGAATTGCGGGCTTGCACAAGCACGCATAATCTAACGAATGCGGGTGCTCGTTGCCACAATGGGAAGTGCTGCACAGCACTCAACGGGCTGGACCTTCTGCACGCAAAATGCTTTTGCGATAAAACCCCATGGCCGCCACGTCCAGTAGACTACAAAAGCCTGCCATTGCATAAATAAACACAATAGACTGACTTCTCCATATGTTAGTGGCAATAATAACGACAATCATGTAGGGAATGATCATAACCATTATGAACTTGAATAGGGCCACCGCTAGGGGCCGATACTTTTTGAGGTAGTTAAACCATATCGCAAAGACAGCCAACAAAACCAAGACTTCGGGGCTACTACTATTGGGATGGGTAGCGTTTAAATGCAATAGAACAAGGGTTGTAATAACCGTAAGCAAGGTTGATATAATAACCAGAGCAACCCCCAGGAACGACGGTATATCCTTCTGTAATCTCTGCAAATAAGCTAACCCCTCTTGATTCTCTTCAGACAGCGCTAGAGATGGTTTCGGCATCTGTTATCCTCCCTTACTCTTAGTATAATAAGCAAAATAATCAGATCATGCGTAACTGGCGCCGTCAAGGCGATCGCCATCCCTAACAATCCTCAATGCGACACCGGCTATGAGAGTATTCAGTAGTATGCGCTCATGCAGGTAAGCGCCCAGCATCCGGCACAGATGCATAGGGGCGCGGTCATTTTGATACCGTCAGCGCGTATTTCTGGCTTTATGGCTTCACATTGAGAATTGCTGGTTTCAGGGCATGGGCAATGGATTAGAATAGGGTCGATGTGGTGGCGACAGTTCGGCCAGAAACGGTCTGGGCGCAGGGGCGGTTTCGGGGCGGGGCTTACCGTAGAGACCAAAGGAGGCGTGGATGGCAGCGCACGATGGAGGGCCCCGGGGCCTTTTAATAGGCGAACTGGCGCGCTCTGCGGGGATCTCGGTTGAGGCGGTGCGCTTCTACGAGCGTCGTGGGTTGATCGAGCAGCCGCCACGGCCTTACGGCGGGGTGCGTCGCTATCCCGAGGCGCTGGTGCGGCGTATCGAGTTCATAAGGCACGCCAAGTCGCTCGGCTTTACGCTCGCAGAGGTGGGGGAGATGCTTGCGTTTTCGGGTGACGATCCCGCGACCTGCGGCGAGGTGCAGCGCATGGCGCAGGGCAAGCTCGCGCTTTTGCGCGAGAAGCGCGAGGCCTTGCGGTTCATGGAGTCGGTGCTCGAGACCTTACTCGAAGACTGCCGACGTCATGCCGATGACGCGGGTCACTGTCCTATCCTCGAGGCGGTCGAGGAGGGCATAGGCCCCCCAGGCCTACCCCGCGCGCATCGACCATAGCGGGCTATTTTGCGTATTGGAAGCCCACGCGCTCCAGTTCAGGGAGCGTTCCCACGATCCCGGGGGTGAGGACCACGCCGGGGATGAGGTGATTGGTGAATTCCGCCCCCATGCGTTCGTGGCTCAGATGCTCTGGGTTTACACCCTTCTTATGTAGCTTCATGGTGAGCTCCCAGATCTCGTTATGGCAAGCCAGGAACACCGCGCCTCGTTCTTGCAGTACCGGGATGCTGTTGTCGTGCGGCGAATACACGCCTTGCGCGTCTTCATAGTCTCGGGGGTTGGCGTGCGCAGCGGCCGCTTCTTTCACAAACCTGTCGGTCGGGGCCTTTCCTTTTGTGAGCTTGCCAAGTTGGTATTTGTCCCAGATGAACGTGTCGTAGAGCGCCAGATGCGCGGATCCATGGGTCGCTGAAACGCATAGGAAGTCGGGGTGGCGGAATGACCATATCTGTGTATTCATGGCATTGCGCATGAGGTTAAGCCACGGGCTTCCGATGGCCGTGTTGTCCCACACCTGGCGCACCCCGGCGCGGTAGTGCAGCAGCAGATCCAAGGCCTCGCTATCCCAGTCGCCGCGGTCCGTGAGGATCATGGGGACGGCCTTGAAGTCGCGGCGGCGCGGTGCGCGCGCCAAGGCCTGGGTGAGTTCGCGTAGACCGCGCGCTCCGCGCGGTTCTAGGTCCGGCGGCGACAAGGCCCGGGCGCCTGCGCCACCCGCCAATGCCACGCCCATCGCCGAAACACTTGCGCGTCTGAATAAATCCCGTCTCGTTAGCATAGTCGGCCCTCCTGGTTCGCTGTTATGGTCTCCTGCTGTAGGCCAGGACTATAAGCTTGGCGGCCATCCGCGCGGCAGTGCATAAAGCCGGAGGCCGACCTAGGGGGCGGCTTCATCCGCCAGATCGAAGCCTGGTCTGTCAGGGGTACGGCGCAGATCATCAGGAGTGTCGATGTCTTCGAGGACACCCGCATCCCGGCAGGGTACCTTGACCACAAGATGGCGGTGCGCTTTGATCAGCGCGAGCGCCCCGGCATCGCCGGTCAAGGCGCCAAGTTGTGGCCCGAGCGCCCGGCCGAATCCCACTGGATGGCCGCGGTGGCCCCGGAAATAGGGTGCCGCGATGATGGCGCCTCCACGCAGCTTGGCGGCCACTGCCTGCGCGGTCTCGGGTCTTATGTATGGCATGTCCGCAAGTGCCACAAGCCAGCCCGTCGATCCACCGGTTACGCGTACACCGAAGGCAAGCGACGCACCCTGGCCATTGTGCGTGTCGGGGCAGCACGCGATCTCGAATCCCGCTTGCCGCAGTTGTGTGGCAAGCGCGAGATCATCGGGCTTTATAACCGCCACGGCGCGATCGACGGCGGCACGTAGGGAGCGCGCGCTATGAACGGCGAGCGGTGCACCGTCGCTCAAGCGGTGGAGAAGTTTGGGAGATCCGAAACGCCGGCTACGTCCCGCCGCCAACAGTAGTCCTGTGATCATGGAATGAGGGCCTCGTGGTCGATAGGGTTTGACAAACGGTAGCTTGCCAATGGCAGTTCGCGCCGCTTTTCGGCAATGAGCGCCGCTGCAATCGCGACGGCAATCTCCGCAGGCGTACGGCTATGGATGGCGATGCCCGCGGGCCCTTGGATACGCGCCACGGCTGCGGGGTCGACGCCGAGCCCCAAGAGTCGTGCACGTCGCCTGAAATGGGTGTCCTTGGACCCGAGGGCCCCCACATAAAAAGCCGCGCTCGGTGCCGCCTCCCAGAGGGCCAGATCGTCGAGACGGGGGTCGTGGGCAAGCGCTAGGACGGCCATCCGGCAGTCAGGCTTCATGGATGCGACCGCATCGTCGGGCATGGCCGCGGTCACCGTGGCGAGGCCGTGGGGGAAGGTGGCGCGCAGCTCAGTGCGGGGTTCGCTGACTGTGATCGCAAAATCGAGGGATTGCGCTATGAGCGCAAGCTCCACGCTCACGGCTCCACCCCCCACAAGTAGTACGCGCCACGCGGGGCCATAAGCCCCGCGCCAGAGGCGGCCCGTCCACAGGGATTGCGCACGCGGGGGTGCAGGGTTCAGGGTGTATGCGCCGCTTTCCGCGTCTACGATGCGGTAAACGCTCGTACGCATGGCCATGGCTGAGCGCCACGCGTCGAGATGGCTGGGATCGGGGTCGTTTTCGACCAGGAATTCCACGCGCCCGCCACAGGGCAGAAAGACTCCGTCGGTGCCGCTTGCGGTCTCGACGCGCGGCTGTGGTCCCGAGATCTTGCTCATGCGATCCCTGATCCATGTCCCCAGGCAGGTCCCCGCGAGGGCGCCTGCTTGGTCGCCCCGCGCGTTGATCGCGTACAAGGTTCCGATCTCCTGTGGCGCTGAGCCATAGGTATGGACGATGGTCGCGAGCGTCACGCCCAGTCCTTGAGCGTGCCAATCGCAGAGGGCGTCGAGAACGGCGAGATCGCCGCGGCGCGCAGTCTCAAGCATGGCTCGGGATCGCGGGGAAGGGGAGCGTGCGCACACGGATTCCGCTTGCGGCGAAGATCGCGTTGGCCAGCGCTGGCGCCACCGGCGGGACCGCCGGCTCGCCCAAGCCTTGCGGGGCGCGGACGTTTTTCAAGAAGTGGACATCGATGCGCGGCATCTCGTCCATACGCAAGAGCGGATAACTGTCGAAATTATCTTGTTGAATGCGGCTGTCTTCCACGGTGATGGGCCCCTTCAAGGCCGCCTGCAGACCGAATACGATGGCGCCCTCGATCTGGGCGCGTGCGATATTCGGATTGACCACGAGCCCGCAATCGCACACGCACACGAGGCGGTCGATATGGAGCTTCCCTGACCGTATGCTGACGGAAGCGGCCTGCGCCATGCTAGTGCCGAAGGACCTATGGACAGCAACCCCGAGGCCCTGATCGCGCGCGTGCGGCCGGTCCCAGCCTATGGCGCGCGCCGCGGCCTTGAGCACGCGGCGTTGTGCCGGTTCTGATGCGAGGAGGGCGTATCGCAACGCCAGCGGGTCGCGACCCGCGGCATGCGCGAGTTCGTCCAGAAAGGATTCCTTGACGAAGGCGGTATACGAATCGGCGACCGAGCGCCAGAACCCGACTGGAACTTTCGGATCGCGTTCCACGTACCCGATCTCGATGTTGGGGATGCTATAAGGCATGCCGACGGCACCACCCACGGCGGTCGGGTCGACGCCGCCTTTTATGGCTGAAGGGTCTCGCGTACGCATGAGCGAGGCGGCAACAATGGTTTGCCTCCAGGCAATGGGCATACCGTGGGAATCGAGCGCGCCTTGGACCCTGTGGTAGCTGTAGGGACGATAAAAGTCGTGAGTCATGTCTTCCTCGCGTGACCACACCACCTTTACCGGCTGGGGGACCATGCGGGCGAGGGTCACCGCATCGGCGATGAAGTCGTGTTCGAGCCGTCGACCAAAGCCGCCGCCCAGTAGCGTGGTATGGACCACGACCCGATCGAGGGGCAGGCCCGTTAGGTGCGCTGCGATCGCCTGGGCGCCGGTCTGTGCCTGCGTGGGTGCCGAGATTTCACATAAACCATCATGGATGTGGGCCGTGCAGTTCATGGGCTCGAGTGGCGCGTGGGCGGCAAACGGGATCTCATAATCGGCCGCGATGACGCGTGGGGCGCGCCGGAGGGTCGCGCGGACATCGCCACGGCGCTCGGCGATCGCAGCCTCGGTGCCGGCCGCGCGGCGATACCCTTCGCGGATGGCGTGTGTCGAAGTCCGGGCGCCGTCCCCGTCTTTCCAGCGCATGGGAATAGCATCGAGGGCCTTCCAGGCAGTCCAGGTGTCAGTCGCAATCACGCCGAGTCCTTGATCGATGCGCGCAACACGCACGACGCCTGCCATCGCTCGCGCCACGTGGTCGTCGTAGTGGAGGAGGTGGCCGCCGATCATAGGGGGCCTGCGCACGACACCGATTAGAAGACCCGGCCGTTGCACGTCGATTCCGAACACCGCGCTTCCTGTGATCTTCGCCGGGGTATCGAGGCGTGGCAGTGGTCGGCCGATGATCTGAAAGCGTCGCGGCGATTTGAGACGTACGTGGCGAGGTACGGGGAGCTGCGCCGCAGCGTCGGCGAGCGCGCCGTAGGAGAGTCGTTGGCCATCTGGCAACAAGACGGCGCCGCGCGCCGTGCGCAGCCGCGCGTACGCGATACCGGTACGGCGGTGCGCTGCCTGAAGCAGCATGAGACGTGTGGTGGCGCCCGCCGTGCGCAGTGGCAGATAGCTCGAGCGTACGCTGGAGCTGCCGCCGGTGGCCTCCGCGCCGAGCGCGGGATTTATGTAGGCGCGGGCGGTGGGGGCCTGTTCGATCCGAAGTCGGTCCCAGTCGGCATCCAATTCCTCGGCGACCAGCATGGGTAAGGTAGTGAGGGGGCCCTGCCCCATTTCTGATTTGTCGACGACGATGACGATCTGGTCGTCCGATCCGATGCGCACCCAGGCGTTGGGCGCAAAGGTTCGCAGCTCCGGTCTTGCGCTGCGCATGCCTTGATGGGCGCCTGCCGCGCGCGTGTCGAGCGCGAGCAGGAGACCTGCGCCGGTGCCCACGATTTTGAAGAACTCACGACGATTCGGCATAGGGGGCATCCTTGCCCGCACGATGGATGGCGCGCCGGATCCGCGCATAGGTCCCACAGCGACACAGATTCCCCGACATGGCCGTGTCGATGTCGCGATCAGTAGGGCGCGGATGGCGCGCGAGGAGCGCGGCGGCGCTCATGATTTGCCCCGACTGACAGTAGCCGCACTGCGGAACATCTTCCGCGATCCATGCCTTCTGGACCGGGTGCTGGCCATCGGGTGATAGGCCTTCTATCGTAGTGACACGGTGGCCGGCCAAAGATCCTACGGGCACCGAACAGGAGCGGATGGGTATGGCGTCGAGATGGACCGTGCAGGCGCCACAGACGCCGATACCGCAGCCGTATTTCGTGCCGATCAGCCCCCACTCATCGCGGATCACCCAAAGCAAAGGCGTGTCCGGAGACGAATGCACTTCTCTGTCGGTGCCATTGATGACGATCCGCATGGCGTTACCCCCATTGTAACGGCCAGTCTAGGGGCGTCAGGCGAACGGGACCTAGAGACCTTTGGGTCCCACGCCTCGTCACTGTCCCGGCGCCAGGGATTCGGGCGCAGAGAAGCCTGCGTCGCTATGCGTCTGTGTCTTCGGGGCTCACATGGTCGGTGCCGGGCAAAAAACGCAGTGAGACGGAATTCACGCAGTGACGCTCGCCCGTCGGTGGCGGCCCGTCGGGAAATACATGTCCGAGGTGTCCCGCGCAGCGCGCGCAGCGGATCTCCGCGCGGCTCATACCGTGGCTTGTATCCTCACTGCGTGTTATGTGTTCGGGATCGAAGGGGCGGCTGAAGCTCGGCCACCCGGTCCCCGACTCGAATTTGTCCGTGGACCGAAAGAGCGGCAGGGTACAGAGCCGACAGACGAAGGTCCCGGCGGCGTGTTCGTGCAGCAACCCCCCGCAGAAGGGGGTCTCGGTGCCCGAGGCGAGCAGCACGCGGCGCTCCTCCGGGGTCAGATCTTTCACGCGTCGCTCGTAGACGATCGATGGCAGCGGCGAGAGATCGTAGCCGGAGGCCGAATAGTGCTTAGGCTTGTCATGACTCATGGCAGTGGGCTCAGGGTGGGGGCTCGTCGCGCAGCATGTGCCTGAAATACCGGCGCAGCTTCTCGACTTTGGGGGTCGCCACATGCGCAATATAGGGCTGCGACGGGTGGCAGGCGGCGTAATTGTTATGGTAGCTCTCAGCCGGATAGAAGGGGTGCTCTGTCACGACCTCAGTCACGATCGGGTCCTTGAAGAATTGGTCGCGCGTTAGACGTTCGATGGCGGCCATGGCCGCGGCCCTTTGTTTCTCATCGACAGAGAAGATGGCGGAGCGATATTGCCGCCCGCGATCATTGCCTTGTCTATCCTTTTGGGTCGGATCGTGCGCCACCGAGAAGAACACCTTGAGTAGATCTTCGTAGCTTATGCGTCGCGCGTCATAGGAGATACGC
>NZ_JBTRWP010000006.1:25261-80681 GCF_054609335.1 Acidiferrobacter sp.
GGCGGAGCGATATTGCCGCCCGCGATCATTGCCTTGTCTATCCTTTTGGGTCGGATCGTGCGCCACCGAGAAGAACACCTTGAGTAGATCTTCGTAGCTTATGCGTCGCGCGTCATAGGAGATACGCACGGCCTCCGCGTGATCGGTGCGTCCCGTGCAGACCTGCTGATAGTCCGCGGTCTCGCGCGTTCCGCCACAGTACCCTGATTCGACTTTCACGACGCCATCCAGTTCCCGAAAGACGGCCTCCACGCACCAAAAACAGCCGCCGGCCAGGATGGCAGTCTCAATCTGCGCTGGAGCCTCAAGGGCGTTGTCGGGGGTGGCCTTGTGAGGTTCGGTCATGTCCCTTTTCTCCTTGATAGAGTGCCCCGGGAATATCCTGCCCGTCCGGAGGTCGCGGATGATGGTGTCCCTTGGCCCTGGCGCTTCAGTGTCCATCGGCGGATCGGCCCTGCGGACACACGTCCGGCCCCAGCCCCCCGAGTACGCCTGCGTCTGAGTCGGCTCGCATCGGCATTCGTGTGTAGCGCCACGCCTTCGGATTGCGCGTCCACGAGGGTCTCCCGCTTTGCAAGGTATTGCGCGCAGGGCTAGAATAACAGACATGGAACGAGTCTACATCCTGCTTCTGGAAGGGATTTTCGGGCCTTTGCAAGCCATGATCCGAGAGGGGCAAGTGGAGCCCGCGTATGTCTGGACCGCGTATTGGGATAGACAACTTGCGGTCGGGCGGAAAAACCGCCGTGGGCCTGGCAAGAACGAGTCTCATGGAGCCGCCGGGGGTGAAGGTGTTCCATACGACACCTGTGTTGACAAACATCGGAATGGCCTATGGCGCCTATCTACGTCCGGGCCGTCTGCGGCGTAGGAGTAGCCCTGGGCACGGGCATGCTCGTCTCGCTCCGTCGCAAGTGCCAAACGCCACATTGGTAACGGCGCGGGCGTGCTCCGGGAACGGCCCACGACTGGTGATATGTGGCGAGAGACCCATCCCTTTGCAGATGGTGGGAGTGTCGTATTAACGCCCTCGAACCGCGAGGCTTATCGGTCACTGGGACCGGGAGCCCGCGGGTGTCATTTTGCTGCCCCCTCCGTGACCGGGGTGGCGCAGGCTTTAGTGGAGTTCTTTGAGTATGCAGGCTATTCCAGGGTCCAGTGGGCCCCGATGGTCAGTGGACGATGTCGCCTACGACCAAGTCGACCGGGCCGCGATCGTAGATCAACTCGATTGGTTTTATCTCGTGACAGCCTCGTCCTTCGTCGAGATTCTTTCGGATCTCTATGCACGGAACCTCGGGGATTATTATGCCGGGGACGAAGATGCCTGTGCGTGGCTTGCGCATAAATGGGGGCCCGAGGAGATACAGCATGGCGAGGCCTTGAAGCGTTATGTGCAGACCGTGTGGCCGGACTTCGACTGGCAACGGGGATTCGACGGTTTTCAGGCGGATTACACGCCATATTGCCAGACCGCGCTCCTTGGGCCGACGCGCACCTTAGAGATGGCGGCCCGTTGCGTGGTGGAAACCGGGACCGCGAGTTTTTATGCCATGCTGCGGGACGCGAGCCCGGAGCCCGTGCTCGCGACCGTGGCAGGCCACATCCGCGACGACGAGATCGGCCATTACAAGGGTTTTTATCGCTTCTACCGGGACTATCAAAGGCGCGATCCTCATTCCCGGTGGCGGGTCACGCGCGAGATTTGGCGGCGGGTCGTCGAGGTCGACAGCGAGGACGCCTTTCTGGCCGTGAAGAACGTGAGTGTCGTGCACAAGCCAGGGGCCGCGTTCACACGTGAAGATTTTCGCGCCTTCCGCGATCGCATACGCGCCTGGATGCGGGTCTATTACCCCTTTCAGTCGGCGGTCAAGATGCTACTGAAGCCGCTCGACCTGCCGGGGCCTTTGCAGAGGTTTGCGATTCCCTTGATCGTGGGAGGCGTACGGCGCATCGTTTAGGCAGGGTCCCTGCACTTGCCAAAAAGTGACGTGATCAGCGTGCCGCCTCAGCGCCGTGAAGTCGGGTGAAGCGCATAAGAACGCCCGCGGCGTTGCGTTCGACATACTCGATGGTAAGGGTGTGGCCGTAACGCTGTTCCATCTGTTGCAGGAGCGGAACGGGATCGTGATCGTTGCGAAACGCCATGGCCTCACCGGGATTCAACGCGTCCAGGGCGCCAAAAATAGCGGCGTGGCGGAAGCGTTTCGCGATCCCGCGGGCATCGAAGGGGTAGGTTCGATCATCGCGGACGTGGTTGTGGGCGATAGTCATAAGCGCGGGTCTCCAGTCGGTCATGATGAAAACCGGTGCCCCCTTGGGGCGCGTGCGGTCCGTAGCCTAATACTCGACCGCGGGAGTCAGGGGATCCTTGACCGCGGTCAAGGGCGGTTGTCTTGTCCGAACGCTTTGGCGTAGGCCGGCCACGGCCGCTTGTGCCGGGGCTTGCGCGGGTGCAGAATACCGTTAAATACAGAAAGGAAGAGTCATGACCTGCCGGTCGCCTAGCCTTCGTCTCGTGCCCGCCCGCCGTTTGATCGGGGTGGTACTGGTCGTACGCGTAGCGAACGCCGGTGGCCAGATCGACCTTTTGTAAAACGTCTTCTCAATCCGCCGGCTCATCCGCCGGCGGATATCTCTCTTTACCCGTTCGGCGGACTCCGGCTTCATCTTAAGGAGTCGAAATATGTCTACCACTGGTGCCGAACTGCTCGTGACCTTGCTCGAGTCTCACGGCGTGCGTCTCGTGGCCGGCATCCCGGGCGGGACCGTCCTTCCTCTCTACGATGCTCTGGCCCGCTCGACGCGTATCCGCCATGTGTTGGTCCGCCACGAGCAGGCGGCAGGTTTCCTGGCCCAGGGCTATGCGCGCGCGACCGGTCGCGTCGGCGTGTGTCTTGCCTCATCGGGCCCGGGTGCGACAAATCTTCTCACCGCAGTCGCTGATGCCATGCGGGATTCCATTCCGCTGGTGGCAATCACGGGGCAGGTCCCCCGCGCTCTGCTCGGCACTGATGCCTTCCAAGAGGTCGACACCTGCGCGCTTGCGCGGGTTGTCACCAAGTTCAGCGCCATGGTGGAAAGCGCGGACGACCTCGCTGACATCGTCACGACCGCGTTTCACATGGCTTTGTCAGGCCGCCCAGGGCCTGTGTGGATCGACATCCCAAAGGATGTGCAGACGGAGATCGTGTCCTGCGGGCGCGAACGCCCCCAGCCTCTGCGCGTGGCGGCGCGCGCCGCGCCGGCGGACGCGGCTTTGAGGCAGGCGGCGGATGCCATCTCTGGCGCAAAGCGCCCGGTCCTCTATCTCGGTGGCGGGCTTATCCATGCCGAGGCCGCGGCGCAGGCCCGCGCCCTGGCCGAAAGCCAGGACGCGCCCTCGGTCATGACCTTGATGGCGCTCGGCACACTCCCCAAAGGCCATCCTTTGTCCTTGGGGATGTTGGGTATGCATGGTTCGCATGCCTGCCACGCCGCGCTGCGCGAGACCGACCTCCTGATCGCGTTGGGTGCGCGGTTCGATGATCGCGCGACCGGGAGGCTCGACGCCTTTTGCCCTCACGCCAAAGTGATTCACGTGGATGTCGATGCTCGTGAGTTGGGCAAACTGCGCGCGCCCGACATCGCGCTTAAAGGTGATCTGGGCGATGTCTTGACGGCGCTTGTGCCGATGCTCACGCCACGCCAACGTCCGGTCTGGCGCGCGCAGATCGCGGCCCTACGGGCAAGCCACCCGGAGAGCGACGACACAGCGGAACCCCGCAAGCTCCTGGCGCGCATCGCCTCCGCAGCGCCCGCCGATGCGCTCATCGTGAGCGACGTCGGTCAGCACCAGATGTGGGTGGCGCAGCATTACCCGTTGCCGGGGGCGCGGCGCTGGTTGACCTCCGGAGGGCTCGGTACCATGGGCTTCGGGCTGCCGGCGGCGATCGGTGCATCGCAGGCGCGGCCCCAGGTGCCCGTGATATGTTTTACGGGGGATGGCGGGCTTTTGATGAATATCCAGGAGTTGGCCACGGTCGCCGAGTTGGATGCGAGCGTGAAGATCATTGTTCTCGACAATCAGTCGCTCGGACTCGTGGCCCAGCAGCAGGCCCTGTTCTATCAATCACCCGGGTTCTGTTCCCGTTTCGAGCAGGCGGCCGATTACGTCATGATTGCCCGGGGTTTCGGCCTACCAGCCTTCGATCTCGGGCGCGATCGCGAAGGGTCGGGGTTCTGGCAAGAGATCTTGACGACGCCAGGGCCCTGCCTCGTGCGGGTCCCCATAGACGCCCGCGAGCAGGCCTTACCGATTGTGCCCCCGGGTGCCGCCCATTGGGAAGCGATCGGGGGATAGCCTGGGAAAAAACTGTTACTCTTGAGCGCGCGGGCCTGAGAGGCCGCCCCTTTAAGCGGATCGCGCGTGACACCCCATCATCCGTGGGAAGGGAGTGGATGGTCCCGCGCCGCTCTATAATGTGCGTTTTGGAAACTATCCGGAGGAATCATGGCCACCCCCGTCTTGTCCGCCGTCGAATTCGCGTGTCGGATGCCCAAGGCCGAATTGCATGTCCACATTGAAGGGACGCTCGAGCCTGATCTCGCCTTCGCGGCCGCGCGCCGCAACGGGCTTGTCTTGCCCTATCCGAGTGAGGAGGCCCTGCATGCCGCCAAGGCGTTCACAGATCTCCAGTCGTTTCTCGATCTCTATTACGCGTGTGCCGATGTGCTGCGCACGAGCCGGGACTTCGCCGATCTCATGCTTGCCTATCTCGAGCGGGCGCACCGCGACGGGGTCGTTCACGCCGAGATATTCTTTGATCCCCAGACCCATACCGCGCGCGGCATTCCTTTCGATGTCGTCATGGAGGGATTGAACGCCGGACGCGTCGAGGGTGTACGGCGCTTCGGTATCGGTAGCCGCTTGATCCTCTGCTTCCTGCGCCACTTGAGCGAGGATGAGGCGTTTGCGACGCTCGCTCAGGCTCAGCAGTTTTTGGATGACATCGACGGGTTCGGGCTCGACTCCTCTGAGCGCGGTCACCCGCCCTCGAAGTTCGCGCGTGTGTTCGCGCGCGTACGTGCGCTCGGGAAGCCCGTTGTGGCCCATGCCGGAGAGGAGGGGCCAGCTTCGTATATCACGGAGGCGCTTGATCTCCTGGAGGCGGTGCGCATTGATCATGGCGTGCGCGCCCTCGAGGATCCGGCGGTCGTTCGGCGCCTGGCCGCGGAGGGCATTGCGCTCACCGTATGCCCCTTGTCGAACGTACGACTGTGCGTCTTTCCCACCATGAAGGATCACGTCTTGCCAGCCCTGATGGCCGCCGGCGTCCGGGTGACCATCAATAGTGACGATCCAGCCTATTTTGGCGGCTACATGAACGACAACATTCGCGCCGTGGATGCTGCCTTTGGCTTCGACGGTGCAACATGGGCTGCGATCGGGCGCAACAGCATCGAGGCAAGCTTCGCCGCGCCCGCTGACAAGGCCCGCTGGCTCGCGGATATCGAGCGCTTGGCGGCGAGTGTGGGTATCAAGCCCTGATTAGCGTCTGGGGATTTCGTCAGCGTCGGCAAGGCCTTCCTGGAACACGCGGCTTACGGTGATGTCCGTGGCCTCCAAGGTCATGAGATCGCGCTTGGTGAGGCGCTTAGGCTTTATGGCGAAGAGCCTGTTGGCTTGTCGTAGTCGCGCGCGGTCGAGGGCGTTGCGGATCGAGCGGGCATTGGCGAATTGTCCAAGCTTCATGCGCAGCGGGATGTATTCGGCAAACGCCTTTTCGGCCTCGGGGCTGAATCGGTAGCTCTGTTCCGCCAGCATGAGTTTGCCGATCGCCATGAGTTCCGCGGGCGAGTAGTCCGGAAAGTCCACATGGTGGGCGACGCGTGACCGCATGCCGGGGTTGCTCAGGAAAAATCGCTCCATCTTGTCCCTGTAGCCGGCCAGTATCACCACGAGATCGTCGCGATTGTTTTCCATGACCTGCAGCAGGATCTCGATGGACTCCTGTCCGTAGTCACGTTCATTCTCGGGCTTGTAGAGATAATAGGCTTCGTCAATGAACAGCACCCCGCCCATGGCCTTTTTGATGACCTCGCGGGTCTTGGGGGCGGTGTGCCCTATATATTGCCCTACCAGGTCGTCGCGCGTGACCGCGATCAGGTGGCCTTCGCGGACATAGCCTAAGCGATGCAGGATCTCGGCCATCCGCAGGGCCACCGTTGTCTTACCGGTTCCGGGGTTGCCGGTAAAGGACATGTGCAGGGTCGGGGTGCCCGCAGTCAGCGCAAAGCGTTTGCGCAGCCGGTCGACGAGCAGGAGGGCTGCGATTTCGCGAATGCGCGTCTTCACGGGCAAAAGGCCGATCAGCTCGCGATCGAGCTTGTCGAGGACCTCTTGGACGTGGGAATCCTGGAACTCCGCCTCGAGGTCGACTGCGACGTCGTCCCCTAGGCCCGCGGCCCCCGAGTTTTCCGATCCATCGCGAACGCTCATCGTGCCTCCTTGGGCGGCGATTACTCCCTATAGAGCGTAGGCGACGGCCAGCCGTCCCGGCGTGGCCATCGCCTGTATCTCCGGCCCAGGTCAGTACCGCTCGGTCTCCGGTTTATCCGTAGCGTAGCTATGGACCGTATAGTGGATCCGGCGGCCGTCGCCCTCCTGGCGCACAAGCCCGAAGCCTGGCTCCGTTTTTGGCCGATTGACGATGTAGGACATACGCGGCGTCTCCCACCCTTGCGTCGAGTCGAATGCCGTGACACGCACATAGTGGTTGGGGAAGGTCTTGCGGCAGTTGTTGATCTCCATCAGGATGCCTGCCGGATCCTTTAGGTCGAACATGGGCATGCCGAACATTTCCCAGTAGACGTTGCGGGGGTGCGGATCGTCCGTGTATTCGACACCGATAGCCCAGCCGTGCTTCAGAGCATATTTGATCTGAGCCGTGATCTGGGCGTCCGTCAGGTCCGGAAGGAATGAGAATTGCCCCTGCGTGAGCCGGTTTCCTGGATTGGTCATCATAGGTGCGGTCTCCTTATGGTTACGGTCAGACGCTCGTGGTCGCGGTCGGCACAAAGTCCGCCGTGTCGGTCGAGTCGTAGTTGAAGGTGATGTCCTTCCAGGTGTCGAGCGCGGCCCTCAAAGGCGAGCAGCCCTTAGCCGCCGCCTCAAGAATCTGCGGCCCCTCCTTCATGTAGTCGCGCCCTTCATTGCGCGCCATGATCATGGCCTCGAGGGCGACCCGATTGGCCGTCGCGCCCGCCTGTATGCCCATCGGATGGCCTATGGTTCCGCCTCCAAACTGCAGTATCACGTCTTCTCCGAGATAGTGAATCAGCTGGTGCATCTGGCCTGCGTGTATGCCGCCCGAGGCCACCGGCATGACGCGGTTCAGGGACGCCCAGTCCTGCTCAAAGAAGAGGCCATGCTCGAGACTCTTGGGCGTATGGGAGTCGCGCAGCGTGTCATAAAAGCCTTTGATCATGAGTGGGTCACCCTCGAGCTTGCCCACGACTGTGCCCGCATGAATGTGATCGACGCCCGCCATGCGCATCCACTTGCAGATGACGCGAAAGTTCATGCCGTGGTTCTTCTGGCGCGAGTAAGTCGAGTTCCCGGCGCGATGCAAGTGCAGGATCATGTCGTTCTTGCGCGCCCATTTGGCCATGGACTGGATGGCGGTGTAGCCGATCACGAGGTCGATCATGACGACAATCGAGCCTAACGATTTTGCGAACTCGGCGCGCTCGTACATATCCTCCATCGTGCCCGCCGTGACATTCAGGTAGTGGCCCTTCACTTCGCCGCTAGCCGCCGAGGCGCGGTTCACGGCCTCCATGCAATAGAGGAAGCGGTCACGCCAATGCATGAAAGGCTGCGAGTTGATGTTCTCGTCGTCCTTCACAAAGTCGAGGCCGCCCTTTAATGCCTCATAAACCACGCGCCCATAGTTGCGCCCCGAAAGCCCGAGTTTCGGCTTTGTAGTTGCACCCAGGAGCGGGCGGCCGAATTTGTCCAGGCGCTCGCGCTCGACGACGATGCCTGTGGCCGGTCCCTGGAAGGTCTTCAGATAGGCGACTGGGATGCGCATGTCTTCGAGGCGCAAGGCCTTCACTGCCTTGAACCCGAACACGTTGCCGATGATGGAGGCCGTGAGATTGGCGATCGAGCCGGGTTCGAACAGATCAATGTCGTAGGCGATGTAAGCGAAGTATTGTGCCTCAACCTTGGTGCCTTCACCCGTGTTTGGAACCGGGTCGATATGAAAGGCCTTGGCACGGTAGAGTTCGCAGGCGGTCAACCGATCGGTCCATACCACGGTCCAGGTCGCCGTAGACGATTCTCCCGCGACGGCGGCAGCGGCCTCATCGGCATCGACGCCCGGCTGCGGCGTAATGCGAAAGAGGGCGATGACATCCGTGTCCTTGGGTTTGTAGTCCGGTTCCCAGTAGCCCATCTGTTTGTAGGGAATTACGCCGGATTTATAACGCTCTTTGCCTTTCATCGTTTGTGTGGCCATATCGTCTCCCGGGATGATCGTGGATCATCCGATGTCGAGAAGGGAATGCTCCGGTCCTTCGGGGCCCTCGACTGAGGGGCCTTCGAGTGCGTATCCTGCTCCCGGCGGTGTATTGACGATAGTCGATGTTTTCTATCGAAAGGATAGATGATAGGCTATCTCTGATAGCTGTTTCCCAAGGATGCGGGGAATGTAGCGTGTTCCGTGTGGCCTCCAGGGCCTGAAGGAGCCGTCATGCGCCATGGCACAATTCGGCAGTTGGAAGTCTTTGACGCCATTATGCGGTTCGGCAGTTTTCGTAAAGCCGCCGACCACCTGTTTTTGACCCAGCCGACGGTCTCCATGCAAATGAAGAAGCTTGCGGACGCGGTGGGGCACCCGCTGTTCGAGCATATTGGAAAGCGGGTCTTTCCAACCGATATCGGCCGCGAATTGCATAAGACGGCGCGCGAGATATTCGGCGATCTGGCCCGTTTCGATATGACGCTCGCGAGTCTCGAAGGATTAAAGAGCGGCTCCCTGAGTCTCGCTGTCGTGACCACCGCCAAATACTTCGCGCCAGGCCTCCTCGGCCGCTTCTGTGAACGCCACCCCGCCGTCGAGGCATCCCTCAAGGTCTGCAATCGAGCGCACATCATTGAGCGACTTGCGGCGAATGAAGACGATTTCTATATCCTGGGCCAGCCTCCGGAGGAGATCGAGGTCGAAGCCGAGGCCTTTCTCGACAATCCGCTCGTGGCCGTGGCCTCGAAGGATCACCCGCTCATGGGCCGGGCGCGGATACCATTGCGCCGTTTGGCCGAGGAACCCTTTCTTCTGCGGGAGCCTGGTTCCGGCACGCGCGCGGCAATGGAACGCCTTTTTGCCGAGCACGGCCTCAAGGCACGCGCACGCATGGAACTCGAGAGCAATGAGGCGATCAAGCAGGCGATCTTGGTGCATTTCGGTGTTTCGATCCTGTCGCGCCACACGATATCCATGGAGCTCGCCTCGGGGCACCTCGGCATACTCGATGTGGAGGGCTTGCCGATCGCGCGGTCGTGGTACATTGTGCACCGTAAAGGCAAGGCGCTATCCGTTGTGGCGCGGGCGTTCCGCGATTGCTTGCAGGAATATACTGCTAAGCCCGATGGTCTTTGTGCGCGTAACTGAGACGTGATAGTACAAGCGCGAACATCGTTACGGGGCCTGAATCGTGCCTATCCCGTGTGGGTCTGCGGGCAGGCATAATGGCAATAGGTGTTTTGGGTTTTTGTTCGTCTCGATAAAGGAGGTTTCCATGCTGAAATCGTGGTTCTGGGTCGTTCTGCTCGGTGTGTTTTCCACGCAGGTGGCGTGTGCCATGCCGCCAATGAAACCGATGGGCTCGCCGCCACCGGGCTGCCATGTAGCAATGCCTCATCGCTTCTTTCACCATCCCATGATTCCGATGCTCTTGCCCTTGGCCGAGATGCGGTCCTATGGTCTGCATCTGAGCGATCAACAGGTAAGCACGCTCGCAATCTGGCACAATCGTCACATGCGTATCGCCGTGCCGCTTATGAAGCGTGTGCGGAAAGACAAGAAGGCGCTCCATGCGGCGCTCCTGCGCGGGGCTGGTCGGGGAACGGTGCACGAACTCGTAGAGCGTCTCGAGCATGACCACATGCGGCTTTTGGGGCTTGAGGTCGCCCAGGTGCGTATCGTGCACAAGACGCTTTCGCCCGATCAGTGGCACAAGATCGTGGGGATGTACCAGCACATGCCGCCCATGCGCTTTATGATGATGCATCATTGATTGTACGGCGATAGTTTGGGCGGGCGCCGCGAGCGAGGCGCAACGGTCGGAGACCGTGGCCTATGTATTGGCGCTTTGAAGCGAGCATACAATGTGTGCATGAGGATAAGCGTCGAGTCAATTATGGGCGCATGAGTCGTGCCCCCAATTTGCGCGACGCCGCGACGGTCGGCTGCGTCTGTTGGGAAATTACCTGGTAGTGTGGCGATCGCGACCGCCATGTCGTGATCAAGCGCGGTGATGCGTAGAGAGGGATTTGTACTACGGACGCGCTCGTCGCCTACCAGTGTTCAGCCATTGCTCGGCGGTGTCGCGTGCCCGGTTAGCAAGCGACTGGTTGCCCTGCTTGCGGGCCAGGGTCTCGGCCTCTCGTGCAAGCACCAACGCTGTTCCTCTTGTCCGCGGACCACGCGCCCGCCGGTGCCAGAGCGCGTCTTGTAGTAAAAGGTCGGGCAGCATGAAAAACGCCCCTGTGGCCTCGATGCGATCGCGTGCCGCTCGCGCCGCGGCGGGGAAGGCCGGGTCACCCGCCGCGAGGAGGGCTGCGCATTGGATGGTCGCGCAGAACGAAAGTCCGCTACGCCATATGGCGTCGATGCCCGCGACAGCGGTGCGGAGGTGGTCGGCTGTGTCTTGTGTCCAGCGACCGGATTCGGCCTCCATCCATGCGCGGTAGATGGAGGCCACGGTAGCCCATAAGGTGAGCGAGGCCTCGGCGCAGACTTGCTCGAGGCGCCCCACGATCCGCGCAGCCCGGCCGAGATCGCGCTGGAAGAAGGCCAGTGCGCCGTTGATCGTGAGCGTATAGGCGATGGTGGCATGGACGCCGGAGGCTTCCGCCTCGGCGACGAGGGCATCGATATTGGCGAGGCTTTGTTCCGCGTAACCTTGAATGAAATGGCTTATGGCCAGATAGGCGCGCAGGCTTACGGCAACATCCTCGCCCAAGAGCTTGCGGCTCAGCGCGTGGAACTCAGGTCGGCAGTGTCGGATCCCGTCTTCGAGGACTCTCGTGGTGTCGTCGATGCGCCCCTGCCATAGAAGGGAGACGCCCTGCGCAAAACGTCCGGCGGCGATCCCGAATTCCGGGTCCTCGCATTCCTCTGCGGCGTCGGCGAGTATGTTGGCGGCGCGTTCGGCCTCGCGCATATCTCCGAACCCGAAGGCGTCGAGCCAGACGCTGCGTAAGACAAGATAACGGGCTGGCCCACTCACGTCGTGTCGTTCGCAGAGGGTGAGCAGACGGGTCAGGTTGGCCCGCACGCGGTCGCTGGAAAACCCCTCGACGCCCCAACTGGTCGCCGCGAAATCACAACGGATCGCCAATTCCTGATGCCAGAGGTCTTGAGGTATGGCTGATTCTTCGATTGCTTGGAGGGCGGCGGTGAGGTGCAATAGGGCGCTTTGCGGCGCGAGCAGGGTCGCCGCGCGCCGGGCGGCGAAACGCCAGTAGGTAAGGGCCTCATCCAGCACTCCGCCGCGATGGAAATGTTCGGCCAAGCGCTCGGGATAGGTAGCGCTCCAGCGTGCATCTTGGCTGAAGAGGAGCGCCGCCTTGCGGTGCCACGCGCGCCCCTGTTCTTCTGGCACAGTGGCTTTCGCTGCGTCGAAATAGAGCGCGTGCGCAAATCGCATGTGCTGATCGTCCCCCGAGACCACGATGCCGGCATCCTTTAGTGCCCGTAGGGATCGAGCAAGGTCCAAAGGCGAGGATTCATGGATGTGGACGAGGTGGTCGGCGCGGAAGGAGTGCCCAAGTACGGATGCCGCCTGAGCGACGCGCGCCGCCGGGCCGAGCGCATAGATTCGTCCGAGCAATATTTCTTGGAGACTGCTCGGGACGGACGTTTCGACGCCGTTCGCGGAATCGGCGAGATCGGCTATGGTCTTCAAGAATAGTGGTGTGCCCGCGCCTCGCTCGACGATTTCCCGTCGCACCGCCACCGGTGTCTCGGGCGCGATATCCAGGATGAGCTGTGCGGCCGCGACCTCGGAGAGGGGTTTCAGCGGCATTTCGATCGGTACGCTGCCCGTCGCGCTTGGTATGATGGAGCGTTCGCGGGAGGCAAGAACCAAAAGGCAGGGCAGGGCTGCCATCCGTTTTATGAAGAGCGACAGCAGCTCCAGGGAGCTCGGATCCGCCCATTGGGCATCGTCGACGATGACGACGCGCGCCGCGCGTCCGAGGTCGCCTGCGAGGATATCCAGGACGCTTTCATACAAGACCTCTTTGTAATCTGTGGTCGCGGACTGCGTTTCAATCATAGGGGTGGGCGTGGGGATGCCGAGCCAAGCGGCCAATACCTCCACGAGCCATGTATCCCCTATGCCTCGTTCGCCAAGGCGTGCCTGAAGATCTTGATAGCCGAAGGTGGACGTGTTCGGGCCCTTGAGGATATTCCGAACGACTTCGGCGATCGGCCCCAGGACACTCCTTTGATGTTCGGGCGTGCAATGGTAGTGGCGGATCACGGTGCCTGCAGGAAGATCCTGGCAGAACTGGCGTAAAAGGTGGGTCTTACCGATACCAGGTTCGCCGTAGACGTGGATGAGTATGCCGCAGCCGGATCTGAGCGCCCTGGCCCAGGCCGCGCGCAGCGCGCGCTGCTCGCTCTCGCGACCGAAGGTGTGTACGACCTCTGTCGCGGGTCTTTTCCCGGTTGCGGCGATTCGGAAGGCGTCGAGGCCTGTGGCCTCCTGCGGCTCGGCCGGGGTATAGCGGAATGCCGTCGGCGCGGCCGCGCGAATGGCCTCCGAGACGAGGATCTGGCCCGCACCTCGAAATGCGAGGTCGTGCGCATTCCACGGGACATCGCCCATGATCTGGTGGCTCGGGTCGTCCATTATGAGCGCTATGCCACAATGGACGCCCAGGCCACGGATGATATCCGGACCGAGTCTGGACTGGACACGCATCGCGCATTCTGCCGCCCGCCTTGCGCCGTCCTCCTGGTCGCAAAAGCGGATCTCCAGGGAGCCGTTGGGATTCAAGACCGCAGTCCCCCCAAAGATCCGCGCCACATCGGTCAAGAGGGGATGGTGGCGCACGACCAAGGTCTCCGCGTTTTCGGGAGTCTTGCGCAAATGGCAGGCAAGTACCGCCACCGTGCCCTTGTGGAAGCCTGGCGCCCCTCCCTCGTCCACGGTTTCGTGGTGTGCGCGTGGCCCTAATCTGTCCGCAAGCCTTTGGCGCAGGTTCACGAGGGCCGCCCCCGGACGTTGTCCGCGCTCCTCGATGAGTCGTCGGATGAAGATCTCTCCATGGGCCGCCGCCGCGTTCTCGAGCCCCGATTCCGAGAGTATCTCCATGAGGGCGAGATGCGCGGCCTCGTCGAATGGGGAAAACGCGACCCATTGGGCGGCAGTCTCTTCGGCCCGCGCCAGTTCCCCACGTTTACGGGCATCGCGCACCGTCTTTTGGAAGAGATCGGCGCCCAGGCCTTCGAGGGTGCGGGCGCGTGCCCCGAACCAGGACTGCCAGCGGGCGTTGTCCGGTTCGGCGTGCACCCGCAGTTCCCCGCGCACGAGCGTAAGGGCCTGCGTATGATCATTCTCGCGGGTCGAGACTGCGAGCTCCCGAAAGGTCCGTGCATCGAACGAATAGGCCTCGGACCAGAGGCCGACGGCGTCGCCTTCTACGCGCAGGATATGGTTGCCGTGACGGCCGAGCGCAGATTTGAGCTGATGGAGCGCTTGGCTCAGGCGCGGTCGCGCGCGATCTTTCGCCATGCCCGGCCAGAGCAGCGACGTAAGGCTGTCGCGCGAGTGCACGTCGTTCTCGAAGGCTAGGTAAATCAGCAGACGGCGCGCCGCAGGCGGTGGAGCGGGCCGATCATACCCATCCACGCGCAATGCGAGCGGACCGAGGATGGCGACCTCGACGGCCCCGGTGCGGTTGCGTCGTTCCCTAATACTGACCACCCCTAACGATGATGAATGATGCCGATACGATCGGTTGCCTGGGAACGCCCCGCATGTTGGCGTTGCCCTCGCCCCCGGGCCTGGGGGACCGCTTTTCGGGGTGGCCCTGGGCCCTGCGGGCGCTCAGTGCGCCAGATAGCCACTGATGCTCCCCATGACCGCGGCCTGACCCATTCCGATACGCTTATGATAACACTTTGATATATCGTGTGTAACAGGGCCAATAGTGGACAATACCAGCCGCTGTATAGTGTGTCCCATGAACCAAGGTTTCGGTGCGCAAGCCGCTTTGTAAAGGGATGCGCGGGATTCGGGGTGATAAGCCGGCATAAGGATGTGAAAACCGGGCGTAATGAGGCGCAAGTTTGTGCGGGAAAGTGCGGGCCTGCGTCGATTCCTTCTGTTGAAGTCCCTCCCAGGGTTCACGTCGACGCTTGTCGTCCGTCCCAAATAAGGGGTTCGGGATCTCGTTCCTGAGGTGATTCATCGTGTCGGCAGATATGAGTGGAATACAGGCTTTCGTACTAGGCGCGCAGTCCAGCCCCCCAGTCCGTCAGCGTCATAGGACGGAAGAGGGTGTGACGGAAAGCGAGGCGGAAACGATCAAGGGGCGTGTCGATCTTGGGTCTCCCGTGCGCGCCCCCGGCTCATGGGGGCTCGACCCTATCGTGGATGTTGTTTGCAAGCGCCTTTACGCGCAAGAGGCGCTGGTGCGGGTTGTGGCGGATCCTGCCACGCTTTCGCGGAGCCTCGTCGATAGCTGGGTTCAGGGCGTCATCCAGGCTGCACAATACCTCGGGGCCGCCACGCGGCTTGCCATCGATCTCCCGCGGGTCGGGACGTATGGCGCAGCACAGATGGTGGAGGCGGTTCTTGACGCGGGGCGGCTTGCAGGCCTCTCGGCTGAGCAGTGGATTTTCGAGATACCCTGCGAGGAATGGGGCCCGGGCCCGGCTATGGCGCGCGAGGCCTTGGTGGACTATCGCGGCGCCGGATTTCATGTCGCCTTGGATCATTTCGGGGTCGGTTATGCCGGGCTCGGCTTGCTTGCAGATTTTCATCCCGACATTATCAAGATCGACGCCTCTCTTGTGCGCGGGATCGGCGAAAGCCGCGGCAAGCAAGCCACCGTGAAGGGGATCCTTTCCGTGGCCCGCGAGCTCCATATCGATGTCGCGGCGATGGGAGTCGATGGAGCCTACGAGGCCTCGTGGCTCAGGGCTCAGGGGGTCTTTCTCATGCAGGGGTGCTACGCCGCTACTCTCTATTCGGTATAGCGGGCAGGGCGCGCGCGAGGCGCATCGACAGGGATGCGGCCGTGGGGCCCATTTGATACTCCGTGTCGGGTGCGTTTGCGACCTCATGGCCAATCACCATTGCCTCAGCGCTTGCTTTTTGTGCCTCGCACCATCTACCCCTCTACTTTGCTACTCCACCACCGTTAGGCCGATTTCCCGTGTGGAAGCCACTTAGGGTCAGATTCAAGCCCCCAAGAACATTCTTCGGTATGGGCATGGCACAGCCTATCGCATTCCCGTCGTGCATGGCCGAATAGCCGCAGCTGCGCGTGGAGGCGGATTATTGTAAGGTGGCCCGGTAAATGGTTCCGTGGGCTTTGGATTTGCGTAAGCTCGCGCTCGCCGGAGTGTGGCGCCCCAGAGAGGGCGCGACGCTCGGGGTTCTAAGAAGCCACCTGGGTGTTTCGCGAAGGTCTGGCCTTACTGCGATTGCGCATATCTATGTGGTCGACAGAAAGAGCGAGGTAATAGACGATGGCCGACAGACTCCCGGCAATTTTCTTCGGGCATGGTAACCCCCTCAATGCGCTGGGGTGCAACGATTACACTGAGGCATGGCGACGGCTGGGCGAGGAAATACCAAGGCCCAAGGCGATCCTGGCAATCTCGGCGCACTGGTATGGGCGCGAGACGGCCGTGACTGTCTCTGTAGCGCCGCGCACCATTCACGATTTCGGCGGTTTCCCCAAAGAACTCTACCAGGTTCAGTACAAGGCGCCAGGCGATCCGGCGCTTGCCCGCAGGGTTCAAGAGCGCCTAGCACCACTTCTTGTGAAAGCGGATGACACCTGGGGGCTCGATCACGGCGCATGGTCCGTCCTGTGCCATGTCTATCCCAATGCCGACATCCCCATTGTGCAGTTAAGCATTGACGCAACCCGGGCGCCACGCTTCCATTTCGATATCGGCCGCGAGCTTGCGCCCCTACGGGACGAAGGCATACTGATTCTTGGAAGCGGCAATCTCATACACAATCTCCGTGCGTATGCCTGGGGCCAGCCATTGCGGGAGCCTTACGATTGGGCTGCGCGATTCGAAAGCCGGGCCAAGGAACTGATGTTGGCCCGCGACTACGCAGCGCTCATCGATTACGAGGCCCTCGGACCGGATGCGATCCTATCGATCCCGACGCCGGATCACTACTTGCCGTTGCTCTATGTCCTCGGTGCCGGGCAGCCCGGCGAGGGCATACGCTTCCCGGTCGCGGGCATCGAGGGAGGGTCGGTTTCAATGTTGGCCGTGCAGATGGGCTAGCTCGCGGCCATCCCGGTTTTGTAAGGAGCTACCACGCCCACCTGCACGGATCCCGCCTGACGGGTGCGCTTCGGTACGTCCCTGTTGCGGATAGATGAGTGGCTGTCCCGTGCGCCCAATCTCGCGTGGGCGCTTCGCCATATCGCCCTGATCATGCGAAGCGTCTAGCTTCCATATATACAGCTTGCAGCTTGCGTGGCCTCGCTTCCCTGTGGGCAGCGGTTCAGGTGCTCAGCGATGGCTTATAGGGGCAGGCCGCTCAGGCGAGCGTGCCCATACGCTCCGTTGGTCTTAGCCACAACAGGCCGCCCGCGGTTACATCGCTAAACTGCTATAGTCGCCGAGCCTAGTCGGTTGGTGTCGCCGTCTCAATCCAGTAAATAGGCGCTATCAAGACGTGAACTTACCCAGGAGATCAAGGCCGTGGCAGATCATGAGATTAACGGAGGTCGAGCTACGTTGCCAGGGTTGCTGAATAGGCCGGAGGGACTCGCGAAGCTTGTGGAGACAGTGTTGATGGGGTACTGGAGGCGCGGATAACGGAACAGATGGGGGCGGGCCCATACGGTTGTCCGGCGGTGCCGCCCCCCTATGAGATCGTGATTTTTTCAAGACGGTCTTGAGTGCCCTTCGCGCCACACTGATAATGCCGACGGCACAAACAAAACCGGAGCTGGCCCTTCCGTTATGGTGGTTCGTATTAAAGAGGGCCCGTTTTTCAGAGAACCTCCATTCAGTGCGCGCAGAGCGCTATATACGGTTTTCTGAGAGGACCACCCATTGCCTCATGCAACACAAATCCACATGGCCGTTATTTCCCGTAAATGCATTCGTAGGCGATTGTGAGATGAAACGCAGGCAGGCGCACTTGGTGGCTCCTAGGCGTCGTGGCGGGACGCACCTTGGGGAAGTACCATGCTACGCATATACTCACCGTATGTCGCGTATGCCATGTCCATTGGTGCGCGTGGCGGCGCGAGAACCGTAGCCGAAATTTTCGGGAGTCTTTCTATAGTCACCGACCGAAATGACGCGCGGGACATGGCTTGCTGCCCCGCGTCAGCCGGCTCACATCCGTATTTGTGGTCGTGCATACGATATGCGCATCAACATGGTGGCGAACGTTCCAATGATCGGGTCCGTTATGGGCGGAAAATGCGTAATCCAATAGATAAATAGGAAGTGATGTGATAACAGTGGATAAAAAGCAGCCAATCCTCCAGATCTCAAATATATCTAAGGTATATTCTTCAGGTTTCCAGGCACTGAAGTGCGTCAATCTGGATATCCATAAAGGCGAAATATTTGCTTTGCTGGGGCCGAACGGCGCCGGCAAGACTACGCTAATAAGCATTATCTGCGGCATTTCCAACGCCAGCACAGGAACCATCATGATTGATGGGCACGATATCGTCCGCGACTACCGGGCATCTCGTTCTTTGGTTGGTCTCGTACCGCAGGAATTAACTACGGATGCGTTCGAAACTGTTTGGGGAACCGTCTCCTTCAGTCGCGGCTTGTTCGGTAAGCCACCCAACCCGACCCACATCGAGAAAATTCTGAAAGATCTTTCATTATGGGAGAAAAGACATAATAAAATTATAACGCTCTCCGGGGGCATGAAGCGGCGGCTTCTTATTGCGAAGGCTCTTTCCCATGAACCGAGCGTGCTGTTTCTCGATGAGCCATCAGCCGGCGTAGATGTCGATCTCAGGCGTGATATGTGGCATTTGGTTCGTAACCTTAAAGATTCCGGTGTCACAGTTATACTGACCACGCACTACATAAACGAAGCTGAAGAAATGGCGGATCGAATCGGAGTGATGAGAAAGGGCGAGATCATTCTTGTGAAGGACAAAGTAGAACTTATGCGCGATTTCGGCAAGAAAAAGCTGTCTCTGGAGTTGCAAACTCCGCTGCGGCAGATTCCAGCCGAGCTTTTGATGTATCATTTGGAGCTATCCAGAGATGGCAGTGAGTTAATATACACGTACGACGCGCAGGATGAACGCGTCAGCATCGCAGAATTCCTTAAGCGCCTTTGTGATGTTGGAGTCCAGTTCCGAGATTTGCGGACCAACCAGAGCTCTCTGGAGGAGATTTTCGTGAGCCTAGTAAGGGAGGAGTCATGAATTTTTATGCAGTTCGCGCAATTTATAGATTTGAGATTGCCCGGACCTCGCGAACGCTGATGCAAAGCATCGTCTCCCCTGTAATTTCCACATCGCTTTATTTCATAGTATTCGGCTCCGCGATCGGTTCGCGTATGCCCATTGTTGGTGGGGTAAGCTACGGTGCTTTCATCGTGCCCGGACTCATCATGTTATCGCTTCTGACGCAGAGTATTTCGAACGCATCTTTCGCTATCTACTTTCCGAAATTTACGGGCACGATCTATGAGCTTTTGTCGGCGCCAGTATCCACAATGGAGATAGTGCTGAGTTACGTCGGTGCAGCCGCGACGAAGTCGATCGTCTTGGGGATTATAATTCTTGCAACTGCGGGGCTTTTTGTGCCGCTGCATGTGGAGCACCCGCTCTGGATGGTGGCGTTTCTGCTTCTGACAGCGACGACTTTTAGTCTTATCGGTTTTATTATTGGGATTTGGGCGGATGGGTTTGAAAAGCTGCAAGTGATACCACTTTTGATCGTGACGCCATTAACCTTTCTTGGCGGCAGTTTTTACTCGATCGGCATGCTGTCCCCGTTCTGGCGCACTGTGGCTTTGTTCAACCCGGTGGTCTATCTCATAAGTGGTTTTCGCTGGAGCTTCTACGGATTGGCGGATGTGGGGGTCGGCATTAGTTTGGGCGTGACCTTGGGATTTTTGCTTGTCTCCATGGCGATCGTGGGCTGGATTTTCAAGACGGGCTATCGGCTCAAGACGTAACCCGCGGCCGAGGGGTTATGCTACGGAGAGGCGCCCCGGACTTACGTGTAAAACCTCTGTTGGTGTGGAGATGGTACCTCCAGGCGGCCTTTAGTAACTTCTTCGCTAAGCGGTCACAGTATCCCGCCTTCAAATCGCTCCGATGGCGTGGCAGCAACGGCCGGACTGGGTGGCAGCAATGGCCGGAATGCGCACATGGACCGAGTGGACCAAATTTGGTCCAAATGGCGTTACGGTTTCGATGCCCCACAGGGACTAGAGCTCGGCCGCCTCTTTTAAGACCTCGGCCGCCCATTGGTTTAAGCTTTTCCCGGAGGCCTGCGCGGCCACGATGGCCGCGTTATGCACTTCGGGTGGCACCCGCAGCATGAGATTTCCGGAGACTGGTTTTTCCGGCGCCACGCCCTGGGTTACGCAATCTTCCAGATAATCCTCCAACGCAATGATGAACGCGGTGCGTAGCTCGGAGACCGTTTCCCCGTGGAAGCTGATGATGGTGCGGATTCCCAGCACCCTTCCTACGAAAATGTTGTCTCGTTCGTCAAATTCGATCCGGGCCGCATAACCCTTGTGCGTCATGGTGTTCATGGTGTCACTCCTGCGTGTTTCAGTAACCCTCTCGCTTCCTCGACTTGGTACTTCCGGGCCTCTTTCCCAGGATGCGGGCGATGGCATCGCCATTGCTCGCCCTTGAGCGTGATCTTGACCCGCGACCCCTCCCGTTCCTGGACTTCGCCGCCGAGCGCCACAAAATGGGCCTCGATATCAGCAAACACGACGGTCCCTGGTGTGGGTTGCCGAAAGACGGCCTGCAACGTTTTTTGATGGGCCTTGCTCATGTCGCAATGATAGCGGAAACTGCAAGCAGTGGGGAAGTACGCTACGCTTATTGGAAGCCACTCTATCTTGCTGATTCACAAGGCTTGGACGTTTTTCGTCCAAACGATCACGACTCGCCTACACCTCCCGCACATTCCGGGCATGGTAGGTGACGGGGCGCGTGCTCTTTTTGGTTGGCAGCACCTCGCGGGCATAGCGGTCCAGGGCCTCGGCCAGGGTCGTGTTCTCGGCCTCAGCGCGTGAGACGAACACGCCCCGGTCGATCTCCTCCTTGATGCGCCGCGCCCATACCTCCGCGGCGGCCTTGGTATCGAAGGTCTTGACCTGCGCGGGGTACCCCCGACGCCGAACGTGCGCCTGCCAGACACGTTTGCCGCCTGGACCCTTGCGCGGAATGAATGATGCCATGCGCCCTGCCCCCCTTTATAGCTATAGCGTGTTAGTGAGGGTAGGACACCTCTGTTTGCTACACGGTTACAGCGCCATTACAGCAAGCTCGGGGAGTGCGGGGTTCTTGTGACGCTGCTAAGTCATTGATTTGTTGGTGCCCCGGGCCGGAATCGAACCGGCGACCTGCCGCTTAGGAGGCGGCTGCTCTATCCACTGAGCTACCGGGGCGAGCGTGGGCATTATACGCAAGGCGGCGCCGCACCCAAAGGCCAGGCAGCTCCGGGAGCGGCGGCGGTCTTTGGGGTGGCACTGTCGTGGATGGGTGATAGACCAGACCTAGCGCCTTGGTCTTGACGCAAGGTCTCAGCTTTTGGTGCGCGTCAGCCTCGCGGTCGCAGGAGTTCGCGCAGGTTTTGGGTCAGCTCCTTATAGGGGCGCGTCGTGAGATCCTTGGGAATCTTATCGACCACTTTTTTGGCAGTCTGCGCAGAAAGATTGGCCTGCAAGGTGCCCAGGAATCCGGGTTCGGCGACCAGAATGAGGGATTGGTAGAGGTGGTTGGTGCGCCCCTTATCCAAGACCCGGGCGACGGTCTTGGCGAAGCGTTCGGCGGCCTCTTCTTTGGCTGACGCCTCAGCGGACATCGCGTGTCGCCCTGAGCCTTTGCGGTCAAAAGCGCGCCCTGGCTTGTCGGCCGACAGGGCCCGATCCGAGACGCGTGCCTCAGGGTAAACGAGCGGTTCGAGTTCTTGCCATGGGTGACCGTTGGCTGGCACGGCATTGGGTTTTGCGACAATTCGGGCACGCGTCCGATCAGCGACCAATATCCACGTGTACTCCATAGGTTCGAGGCTCCCTTGTCGTCCTGCATTTGAGGGCAGATTGGATCCGTCGATGACCATGCTACGCCCCGCCGCCCCGATGCGGAAGCGGCGCATAAGACACGGATTTTAGACGCGTTTTGCTCGGCGTTCATTGTGCTGAGTCTTCCTCTCCGGTTTATCGACCGACAGGGCGCACCTTTTGCGGGATAAGGCCGCCGCGCCGCCTGTCCTCGTTGCGATCTGCGTGTCATGGGGCGCGTGAGCTTCGGCCCTTCGGCGCTTTTCAGGGGCTGGGAACCTCAGGTAGCATGGCCGTCATCGGGGCTCGCGGCTCGCCTGGGTGTGATGGGGCGGTCTTGTCACCTCTCGGGCCTCGCCTAGGCCTGCAAGCTCCGGCCCCGCTTCAGTTGTGCTCATCGGCCGATACCAGCGCTCTGGTGCCTGGACGGTGGGCTGCATAAGTCCTTAATGAATTAACTAGGGTGGCGCCGATCGCTTTCCATAGAGGACGGCACCGCTCGCCAGATGGGAGGTGGTATGGACGTACGCGCGGCGGTCGCCTACGCGGCTGATCAACCCTTGCAAGTGGAGACCGTGCAGCTCGACGGGCCGCGGGCCGGTGAGGTGTTGGTCGAGATCCACGCGACTGGGGTCTGCCATACCGATGCCTATACCCTGTCCGGCACAGATCCGGAGGGCCTCTTCCCCACGATCCTGGGTCACGAGGGCGCGGGCGTGGTCGTGGAGGTGGGGCCCGGCGTGCGATCGGTACGGCCGGGTGACCATGTCATCCCCCTCTACACCCCGGAATGCCGGGTCTGCGAATACTGTCTGAGCGGCAAGACCAACCTCTGCCAGGCGATTCGCGAGACCCAGGGTCGCGGCGTGATGCCTGACGGGACCAGCCGCTTCTCTATCGGTGGAAAGCCGCTCTTTCATTACATGGGTACGAGTACCTTCGCCCAATACACGGTCCTGCCCGAGATCGCGGTGGCGAAGATCCGCGAAGACGCGCCCTTCGATAAGGTGTGTTATATCGGCTGCGGCGTGACGACGGGCATCGGTGCTGTGATTTATACGGCCAAGGTGCGTCCCGGCGACAAGGTGGCCGTGTTCGGTCTCGGCGGTATCGGGTTGAACGTGATCCAGGGAGCCCGCTTGTCGGGGGCGGACATGATCATCGGCGTCGACATTAATCCCAATAAACGCGCCATGGCTGAACGTTTCGGCATGACCCATTTCGTGAATCCGCGCGAGGTCGAAGGCGATCTCGTGTCCTATCTAGTGGGCCTGACCCAAGGTGGTGTTGACTACAGCTTCGAGTGCATAGGGAGTGTGGCCACGATGCGGCAGGCCCTGGAGTGCTGCCACAAGGGCTGGGGCACGAGCATCATCATAGGCGTAGCGGCAAGTGGTGAGGAGATCCGGACGCGCCCCTTCCAGCTTGTGACCGGACGAAACTGGCGCGGTTCGGCCTTCGGGGGCGCGCGTGGCCGGACCGATGTGCCGAAGATCGTGGACTGGTACATGGAGGGCAAGATCAATATCGACGACCTGATCACGCATACGCTGCCCTTGGCCGAGATCAACACCGCTTTCGATCTCATGCATCGCGGTGAGTCGATCCGGTCTGTGCTGACTTTTTAGGATGCCCATGCCAGCTGACTTGAAGCTCTTAGAGGATCACGCAAGCTTCGGCGGGCGCGTACGTCGCTATGAGCACGCCTCGGAAAGCTGTCGCGGACCCATGCGGTTTTCGATCTATCTTCCGAGGCAGGCGGCCGCGGCGCGCGTCCCTGTGGTGTATTTCCTTGCGGGACTGACCTGCACGGAGGAGACCTTCATGATCAAGGCAGGGGCGCAGCGCTATGCCGCGGAGTGGGGGCTCGCGCTCGTGGCGCCCGACACGAGTCCACGGCAGACGGGCATACCGGACGAGGCGCGCGATTGGGATCTCGGCGCCGGCGCCTCTTTTTACGTCGACGCCACCGAGGAGCCTTGGGGTCGTCATTACCGGATGCGGCGCTATATCAGTGAGGAACTTCCGGCCCTGATCGCCGCGTCGTTTCCCGTGGACTGCGAGCGTCAGAGCCTCTGCGGGCATTCCATGGGGGGGCATGGGGCCTTGAGCACGGGCCTGTGCCATCCCCATCGTTACCGCTCCCTGTCGGCCTTTGCCCCGGTGTGCGCCCCGAGCGCCACGCCCTGGGGTCAGAAGGCCTTTCGGGCCTTCCTGGGGGACGATGATGCGCAATGGCGGGATTACGACACGATTGCGCTCCTGAAAGCGCAGGGTGGGCAGGTGTGTCTACCCATATTGGTGGATCAGGGCTGCGATGACCCCTATCTCGAGCGGGAGCTGAAGACCCAATGGCTCGAAGGCCTGGGCGGCGGTGCACTCACCTTGCGTTGGCATCTCGGTTACGACCACAGCTACTTTTTCATCGCCACCTTCATCGGCGATCACTTAGCCTTTCATGCCCGGCACTTAGGTCTCGCGTCCCGCGACCCCGTAGCTTGACGCCCCTCGATAGGCCGCAAGTCCCCTGCTCGCGTATGATGGAGGGGTCCGTCCTCACCTTTATGGGGCGGCATTATGATGCCGCCGGCGGGTTCGGCGCGGGCCGCATCTCTTGGATAACGACTGATCGGTGAAATTGTGTCGCTTACGCTCATACGTCCCGACGATTGGCATGTTCACTTACGCGATGGCGCGATGCTGCGCGCGGTCCTGCCCGATACGGCGCGGCGTTTCGCCCGCGCCATCGTCATGCCCAACCTGAAGACGCCGGTGCGCACTGTGGCCGAGGCCCACGCCTACCGCGAACGGATCCTGAAGGCACGGCCGGCGGGATCCGATTTCGAGCCGCTCATGACGCTCTATCTGACCGACAATACGACGCCCGCTGAGATCGAGCGCGCGCGGGCGAGCGCCCATATCCATGCGGTCAAGTATTATCCGGCGGGCGCCACCACCCATTCCGACTCGGGCGTCACTGACATCGAGCGCTGTTATGACACGCTCGCGACCATGGAGGCCGTGGGCCTGCCCCTGCTTGTGCACGGCGAGGTCACCGATTCTGCGGTGGATGTCTTCGATCGTGAGGCGATTTTTATCGAGCGGGTCCTTGCACGGATCGTCACCCGCTTCCCGCGCCTGAAGGTGGTCCTCGAGCATGTGACGACCGCAGACGGGATAGCCTTCGTGCGGTCCGCCCCGGAGACGGTCGCTGCGACCTTGACCGCCCACCACCTGCTTTTGAATCGTAATGCCATGTTTCGCGGGGGGATGCGCCCGCACGCCTATTGCCTGCCGGTCCTAAAGCGCGAACGCCACCGCGTGGCCTTGGTCGAGGCGGCGATCTCGGGAAGCCCCAAGTTCTTCCTCGGGACGGATAGCGCGCCCCATGCGCGCGCCACCAAGGAGGCGGCGTGCGGCTGCGCGGGTCTTTATACCGCGCACGCCGGGATCGAACTTTATGCTGAGGTCTTCCAGGCGGTAGGCGCTTTGGGGAGGCTCGAGGCCTTTGCGAGCCTCCATGGTCCGGCGTTTTACGGCCTGGCGCCCAATCGCGATCGCATCACGCTCATCGAGGCCCCTTGGCCGGTCCCACCGGCCATCGATCTTGCCGCGGTGGGTATCGCTGACAGCCTAGTCCCATTCCGGGCGGGTGAGACCGTGGCCTTTCGGATCGAAGGGGCGGACGCATGATATCGTCCGAGGCCTACGGCCTGTCGGATGCGCGTCAGGGATCGCAGCCTGCGGATGAGCGAGTCGTGAAGGGTGTCTTCGTTACGGGCACCGACACTGGGGTTGGCAAAACCCTCGTCAGTGCCGCGCTCGTCCGCGCTTATGCGGCGCAAGGTCTGCGCGTGGCCGGGCTCAAGCCGGTCGTCTCCGGCATGGTCGAAGGGGGGCTCTATGAGGACGTCGAGGCGTTGAGGCGGGCGAGCGTGCCGCCGCGCACGGTGGGCGACTGCGCGCTCTACACCTTCCCGCCGGCCATCGCCCCACATTTCGCCGCCGGGCAGGCAGGATGTCGCATCGATCTTCAGGCCATCGAGCGCTTCGTGCGGGAGCAGGCGCGGGACGTGGAGCGGGTGGTCGTGGAGGGCGCGGGGGGCTTTCTGGTGCCGCTCACGGCCACTGCGGGCTTCGCTGACCTTGCGGCGGCGCTCGGTTTACCTATCGTGCTGGTCGTGGGCTTGCGGCTGGGCGCCATCAATCATGCCCTTTTGACCTGCGAGGCGATCCTGGCCCGCAAGTTGCCGCTCGTAGGCTGGGTGGGCACATGGCTTGCGCCGGATCTCGCGGCCGGCACCCTCGAGGGCCTGCGCGATCATATGTCGGTGCCGTGTCTTGGCATCATTCCCTATCACGCGCCCCTCGATCCCGAATTCGCAGCTCGCCATCTCATAATCCCTTGAGGGTCTCGCTCAAAGTTCGGGATGCCGCCCATCATGGGCGGTTTTCCGCTGCGAGGCCGGGTCTTTCGTGTCCCGCCCCATAGGTCCTTCTGGCGAGGCGCTCACTTGCGCTTCGCGTTAGGTGGACTGAAGGGGAGACATTCTGCTTGTGGGGAGGGTGTACGCGTCCCTGCGTCCCGTTGCCGTCCTGGCCCCTTGGTTAGTCCTGGTTTCAAGTTCTTGTGATGATGTCGAAGTCCCTTTCTGTCCAGGACCTGCCTATTGTGGCGGAGTTTGATGGCGGAGACGTGAACCCGCTGTGACAGACAGGTGTCGCTTCTCGGGCGGCCCCATCTTTCCCAGGGGCGCGGCCGTCGAGCGAGGTCTGGCGCCGCGTTGGGGCGAGCGCTGCCTGGGGTCGTTGGGTCGCGGCACAGGCGCCCTTGCATGTCGGGTGAGCGAGACGATGGGGGCCAGGACGCGCGAGGCGCGGCCCGATCAGTGCATGGTCCGGTGACCGCGTCTTCCGCTGCGAGGCACGACCGCGCGCGCCTCGCGCGTCATCGTTTGCGGGGCCCGCCGACCGGCGTCGGATGCAGGCCCTTTCTCTTGCGCTTCCGACCCCGGTCCTTGCTGTGTGATGTGGTCGCGCAGCAGGCGCTCGAGCGTTCGACGGGCTTCAAGGTACCGAAGCGAGCCCGCACAGTTTTGCGCGCATTCTCGAAGGTGCGCGTGGGCGCCCCCGAGCACCGTGTTTTCGAGGCCCTGCGTATGTAGGTAGGATCCGAGGCCGCAGGGTTCGGCGAGGATGGTCTTTAGAAACTCCGGCCGTGGTCCCGCAAGCCCTACGAGCGCATCACGCATGATCATGGTGGCATAAGCGCCCAGCGCGGTGCGTGGGTGGCGCGGCTCAATGGCAAGCGGTGTACGCCGCCAGCGCGCGAGGTCGCGCGCCGTCATGGGGCGCGCAATGGCGTAGCCTTGCCCGAAGTCGGCCCCGAGGATGCTCGCGGCCTCTATGAGGCCTTCGCTTTCGAGCCCCTCAACTGTGGCGCGGATCCCCACGTCGTGCGCCAAGTGCGTCAGATTGTATATGAAGTGCAGCGCTTTATGGGGTGCCTGCGCGGCGGTCGTTACGAGGCTATGATCGATCTTTACATCATCCACGCCCAGTTGTTCCATGCGCGCAAGCGAACTGTATCCCGATCCGAGGTCGTCTTGGGCGAGCTTCACGCCGAGCGCTTTCCAGAGGGGGAGCAGTTGTGCGCGCGCTTGCTTGGTATCGATTTCGCCGGTCTCGAGCAGCTCGAACGTTATCCGTTCGGGCTCAATCGGAAACTCCCGAAGGGTTTCCCGGGCGATGTTTAGGTATTCCATGTCGGCGAACGCCTGGGTCGGCAGGTTTATGGCCGCCGAGGTGGTAAGGCCCGCCGCGCTTAGGTCCTGCAGGTCGAGCAACGTGCGACGCAGACCGAGTGCGAAGAGTTGGCGCAACTCATGTTCACCAAAGGCCGGCAGGAAGTCGCCGGGGGAGATGTAGGTCCCGTCATGCCCATCGAGGCGCGCCAGGGCCTCGACCTTCACGAGGGCGTCGGTCCGCAAGTCGATCACCGGCTGATAGAGCATTACGAGGTCGCCCCGCCCCAAGGCCTCGCGATAGGCTGAGCGCGTCGAGTAGCTGAGGACGCGACCTGGGCCCGTACTATGCGCTATGGCCGCCTCGAGGGCGGCGCGTACCTGCTTCAAGAGATTGGCGCGCTGGGGTGCCGCAAAATAGCCGGGCCAGGCGTGAAAGAGGCTTAGCAGCGCGTATGAGCACCCTGTGCTGTCGGTAAGGGGAATGGTGGCCACAGAGGCGTAGCCTAACTGACGCGCGTATTCGTGCCAGATCGCAAGCGTGGGGTCGGAGTCTATGGAGATGATCTGTTGAATCTCATTGCTGCGCCAGGCGCGGCCCGCCGGTCCGCGCCCCCGCGGATCATCGGCGTGTATGCTCGGGGCGATGTTTTCGTTGATAAGGGACGCGACATGGCTTTCCGCATTATTGCCCACTACGATCTCGTGCTGGATATCGCCGCGGCTATCGGGTCGGGCAAAGGCGGCCGTGACCATGCCGGGAAGTTCCGTCAAGATGTCGAGCGCCCAGCGGATCCGATCATTCAGAGTGAACGCCCCGTGTCGCAGGCCGGATATTTGCGAGAGGGCCCGCTGTTCAGAGCGCACGAGCGCCTCGCGCCCGCGCACATGGGCGCTCAGATTGGACATAAGCCGCATCGTCACGGCCGAACGTATGCGCATACGCTGCTCCGGGTCGCCGATCCGGGACTCGAGGCTCTGATGCAGTCGTTCCAGGTAAAGCGCGTAGGAGTCGACGAGCCAGCTGGCCTTGACGTCAAGGAAGCCATAGACCTGGCCGATGTCGACCGACTCCTTATCGTGCGTCTCGCGATCAAGATCAGGATCGAGGATACGGTGCAACTGCGCAAGGGGCCGCTCCTGCGTCTGCGCGAATTGCTCCGGCGTCAGAAGCGCGATCACGTCTTTGGGGCCCGCATGTCGAAAGAGTCCTCGATAGAAGGCGCTGATCAATTCTTCGTTGATATCCGAGACGTGCCGCTGCGCTATGCCGAGAAGATGCTGCGCGTGCGGCCCAAAGGGGTCGAGGTCCTCGTTCATCATGACAGACTCCCGTAACGACTAGGTGCGGTATGGTGGTAGATTCCGCGCATAGCGCAACCCTCCAGCCTCGCCCGTAACGAGCAAGGTCATTCCTTTAATAAATCGACCATAAAGTCGTATTTGTCAAGAGCTTAGGTCAGCCCCGGCCATGCCCTAAGGGCTGCGGCGTCGTCATCATTGAGTTCGAGCTTTCAGTGATCAGGGCGAGGAGTTTTCGTTGGTCTCACCGGGTAGGGGATGGGCGAGCCGGTCGGCATTTTCCTCGCGTTGAATCTCGGTGCAGAGGAGGTGTTCGACCTGTCTGTGGGCCTCCTCGTGATGTTTCGGGTCGAGACCGTCTCGTATGGTGTCGGTCAACGCTCGATAGGCCTCCTTCAGGGCCGCATTCTCCGGCGTCGTCGTCTCGATGTAGGTGGCGATAGCGCACGGTTCGGCGACCACATGGCGTGCCAGGGTGGGGCGCGTCTGCGCGAGGCCCAGGAGCGCTGCGCGCAATAGCAGCGCTGCGTAGGCCCCGAGTGCTGTGAGCGGTTGCTCGGGCGCCACGGACAGACGAAAGGCGCGGCTCCAGGAGGAAAGGGCGTTCGCCGTTATGGGACGGCTGATCGCATATCCTTGGCCCGCATCCGCGCCGAGAATGGTGGCGGCCTCTATGAGTCCGCGGCTCTCGAGACCTTCGATCACCACCGAAAGCCCGACGTCGTGCGCAAGGCGTGTTAGGTGGTGAATGAACTGCAGGGCCTTGCGGGGCGAGCGAGCGACGGTGCTGACAAAGCCCTGATCGATCTTCACTTCATCTACCGCCAACCGCTCCATCCGCAAAAGCGAGCTATAGCCCGATCCGAGATCATCTTGTGCTAGGCGCACGCCCAGTTCACGCCACTGGGCGAGGATTCCCCGGGTCGGTTCTCCCGGTTGGATGTCGTCAGTCTCGAGGATCTCGAAGGCAAGGCGACTGGGGTCGATGGGCATTTCGCCAAGCGTGGTCTTTGCGATCTCTAGATATTCCAGGTCGGCGAGCGCCTGTGCGGGGAGGTTGATGGCCACTGCGGTCAAAAGGCCGCGTGCCTCCCATTGACGCAGGTCAGTAATGGCCTGTCGCAGGCCGAGCGCGAAGAGGCGGCGCAGATCGCCCGCCCCGAAGGCGGGGAGGAAGTCCGCGGGCGGTATGTGGGTGCCATCGGGGTTGTTGAGTCTCGCGAGGGCCTCGACCTTGGCGAGGCGCCCGGACTTCAGATCGATGACCGGCTGGTAGAGGAGGGTCAGAGCGCCATGGGCTAGGCGCTCGCGGTAATCGGCGCGCGCCGTGTAGTGGATGGTCGGGGCATACCGGCCGAGTCGCGCGATGGTGGCCGACAGTACCGAACGGAGCCTATCGAGAAGATTGTTGCGGTCGGCTGTCGAGAAATAGCCGGGGGCCGAGTGGTAGAGCGAGAGGATGGCTTGGGGTTCGCGGTTCGCGTCCAAGATGGGCATGGCGACGTAGGAGACGTAGCCGAGTTCGCGGGCGATCTCGCGCCAGGGCGCAAACGAGGGCTCGCGGAGGATCGTCAGGCTGCGTTGGATCTGTCCGGACCGCCAGGCGCAGCCCGAGGGCCCACGCCCCAGCGCGTCATCGCCATGGATGTTGGGGAGGCGCTGATAGTTGGCGAAGGTCGAGGCGTGACGTTCGACGGTCGCGCCGATGACGATCTCGTATTGTAAGGTGCCATACTTGTCCGGTTTGGCGAACGTCCCGGCGACCATGCCGTCCAGCGTCAACAAGGTGTCGAGCAGCGCGCGGGCGAGGTCACTCAAAGTCGTGCAGGTCTCGATCAGACGCGTGATGGCACCCATCACGCGTTGTTGGCTCTTCATGACCTGCCGTTGGCCTGCGACGATACCGCCGAGCGAGACCATAAGGCGCGACACGAGCGTGTCTTGCAGGAAACGACGTTCTTGTTCGGGAAGGGTCCAGTGTTCGATATGTCGGCGAAGGACTGAGATGAGTTCGTCATAGGTTTCGACGAGCCACGCGTTTTCGACGCCGATATAGGCCAGGATGCGCCCCATTTCCCGCGCCGACTGGCGTAAGGCATGTTCCTTGAGATCGGTATCTAGCAGCCGCGACAAGGGGTGCGCTCCGAGGCTCTCCCAAAAGTCATCGGGGGTCAGCTGGCTTATGACGTCGTCTGCGCCCGCGCGCGCCACGAGTCCTCTTTGGAAGGTTGCGCACAAGTCGCACGTGAGGGCCTCCGTGTAGGAGGCCGGTACACGACCGAGCACATCGGAGGCCTGGGGCCCGTAGGCGTCGACGGCGTCATGCATGGGTGTGCCCCGGTTCGTATCCTTGCGCGTCGCCGTCTCTCTGTCCGGTGCCGGGAGTCCCGGTCCGCACACCCCGTGGCTTTACAAGGCGCCTTGTCGGGGGCGCTTGCCATGTCCTCCGGACGCGATCATTGTTGGATGGACTGATTCTCAATAGGTGACGCTTCCTTGCTTGTCAAGAAAAGACCCCCGGGGGGATCTTGGGAAAATCGGGCGCGTGGACGCCAGTCGAGGGCTTTCGGGAGCCGGGACCGGAGATGTCCTTTCGCGCGCCGTGGATGATCGCCGGGCGCGTACTCGGGGTGCTTTGTCTCTGAAGCGGCGTAAGGGGCGGGCATGCAAGGCAGCACTCACTTGGCCCGCGAACAGGATGCCGGCGCTCGTCGCCGGCAGATGGGCGGCGCGCATAGCCTGCATAGTCCAGGTATTGCACGTATGGAAGGCATCGTAGGTGTCGGTGGAGGCAAAGAACAGCCCCCGATGGCCATGGGCCCCGAGGGCCTCGAGTCCGCCATGCGCCGTATGCGCCAGGGTGCGGCCGAGGAAACCCCGCAGACCCCGCCAATCGCGTGGTGTGAGACGCAGCCATATCACGTGTTGCGTATCGGCAGGACGTGGCCGCCAGCCCTTGACGTAGACCACGCTCCGCGACGGAAAAAGGGCGGCGAGGCCGGTCAGCGGACCCGGGTGGCGGGCCATGTAATAGCGTCGCTCGCCCCAGCCGATGACCGCGAAAGGATCCCCCGCGAGGTCCACACGCAGGGGGCGTAGCGCGCCCGAAAGCCGGGTTTCGGGGACCACGAGACCTGTATGCCAGCCCTCGCGCAGCACGCCCAGGGGTGGACCTGAGGCAAGCCCGTGCGCAGGCAGGGCCCGTACTGAGGGGCGCGCGCAGGCGCCGAGCAAAAGGATGGTCACGGCGATGGCAGGTGCCAGAGCGTGGCGGCGCGCGCCATACCGTGCCGCGCGCGCCGCCTGCCTCTTGGCACCAGGCACCCTCTGACCATCTCGGTGCGGGGTGCCTCCTGGGCTCAAATCAACGCATGATGGGCCGTCACTCACCGCGCCCCTCCAGGGCCTCCAGGGTTCGGCCTGCGGGCTCCACTGGGTAAAGGCGCGTCACCCAGGCACCTACCAGAGCGACCCCGGCCATGAGGATCAAGACATTCGCGAGCCCCAAGGCGTTCTCGAGCCGCGGGAAGAGGATGGCCGATATCGCTGCGCCCAGGCGTGAGACGGCCGTAGCGAGGCCGCCTGCGCTTGCGCGTAATTCGGTCGGGAATATCTCTACGGCCAGCGCCATGGCAGTCACCCCCGGACCGATGCCTGTTCCCAGGGAATAGACAGCGGAGCCTGCGTAGACGTTCAACGCCTCATGGAAGGCGATACCGAACGCGAACAAGATCAGCCCTGCACTCATGAGTGTGAATCCGGCAAACTGCAAAGGGATGCGACCCCAGCGGTCCAAGCGCTTGTAGATGAACAGGATGCCGAGTGTCGATACCAACAGGAAGGCGGCATTGATCGCGGAGGCGGCGGTGTTGTTGCCGGCCAGCCCTTGCATGCGCAGAACGAGCGGAAAGTAGAGACCGATACCAAGGCCCACGATATCGAGACAGGCCCAGGGAATGAGACTCAAGGCAAGCCGCGCGCGCCAAGGGGCGCGCAGTAGGTCACGCAGTGGCCGCCGCGTCCCTTCGAAGCCCGTGAGCGCCTGATCGATTTGTAGGTCACTCCAGTCGGGGTGCAGCCGCCGCAGGGCCTCGTCGGCTTGCGCGCGTCGGCCATAACGGACGAGCCAGCGTGGCGATTCCGGGATGCGGCGGCGCAACCACAGTAATACCAGCGCCGGCAGCAAGGCCGCGCCTAGCATGAATCGCCAGGAGTCGGGTCCAATAGCGAGCAGTGCGAGCCCTAAGACGGTCGAGGCCAGGGCCCCGAGGTACCATGCGACATTGATGCCTGCAAACCCCCGTCCGCGCGCGCCTTGGGCGCTATATTCGGCGACGACCGTGGCCACCAGCGGGTAGTCCATGCCGATGGCGAGCCCGACTACGAAGCGGCCGAACCAGAGGCTGGTGAGGCCCATACTGGCGGCGCTTGCCAGCGCCCCGAGCGCGTACAAGGCCACATTGGGGAGGAGCAAGGCGCGGCGTCCAAAACGGTCGACCATACGGCCGCCCACAAGGCCACCCACAAGCGATCCGATGAGGGCCGCGGCCATGAGGTTCCCGATCGCCCCGGCGTTGAGATGCCAGTCGGCCCGCAGGGGCAGTAAGGCGATCGCCATGATGCTCAGATCGAAACCGTCGAGAAACATTCCAAGGCTCGCCGCCCGCACCGCCTGCCGCGCGAGGCGGTCGGGGCGCGCGTGCGCGCTCGGGGCCTCCCTGATCTGTACGGGCTGCGTCGTGCTCGTGGTCTCGTTTTTGTTGCCAGGATCGGCCACTTCACTCCCCCTAGTGGTGTCCGCGCGCAGGCGCGTCCGCGGGCAGTCTATCAAAACTCGTAGAGGCGGTATGCGGGCCCGGGCGGGCCCGATGGCCGCGCGGAGCCGTCGGGGTCTCCGTTACGACGTACGCCTCCTGCGGACCTTGCGAAACCCGAGCGCGCGACGCTAGCCCCATGCGGTGGGGGCTGTTATTCTTAAAAAACGGCGTGCGGTTTGATTGGGAAATGGGGATGAGATTCAAGGTTTTGTTGGCGGCATTGAGAAAGCAATGGATCGCGGAGCGTACACGCTGCCAGAGTTGCGGGATGCCGGTCATCTACGACAAGAAGCATCGGCCGGGCAGCCCTTATTGCAGCTATTGCCATGACGGTGAGTCCTTTGTGAAGGAGATGGGGCTTGCCGAGATGCGCTCGCGCGTCCGACAACTCCTCGAGACACGCAAGGCCTCGCCCTTGGTGCGTTTTTATATGCACTGGCGACTCGCCACCCTGAGACGCTGGCGGAAATCCCCCGGCCTACGCTGATGCAATCGGCAATGGTGTCGGCGTTCGCCGTGGCCCGACTCTGGGCACGGTTCCCCTAACGTGTGCAGTCCGCGCCCTCGGAACGGCGCAAAAAAAGCACCCTCGCGCGGTTACGAGCCTCGAAGGTTTTGGCATGTCGCTTGCTTTGTGCAAGGCGACAGACCGTCGCATCGGCTGAACCCCGAGGTGCCGCATGGCTCGCCCCACTTCGCCTATAAAAACGCCCAGCAAGACCGCTGAAGCTTACGGATAGCTCTTCTTCGGGCGTACTCGCCATGATGTCCATATCGAGCGCGCAATACACCGGGACATTCTTTGTAAGCCCGCTCCAGCATGTGCTGGGCGCGAGCCTGGCCGCAGTCCAGGCCGCGTTCTCGTTGTTTGTGGCCCTCCAGACGTTTCTGTCGCCGCTGCAAGGATTCTTGGTTGACCGTGTGGGTTCTCGCCCGCTGCTGTCGGTGGATGCAAGCCTGATGATGGCAAGCTGGGCGTTGGCGGTGCGCGCCGATAGTCTGGGTCTCCTCTACGCAAACTACGGCGTCCTCGAAGGCCTGGGTAGCGGCATCATCTATGTCGGACTCGTAGGCCTGGTGGTTTCGCGGTTTCCCGATCAGTGGGGTTTTGCAGAGCGGGCCGCGGCCGCAGGCTCTGGCGTGGGCGCGATTCTTGCCACATTTCCGGTTGCATCGATTGTTAACGAGAAGCTTTCAAGACGAAGGGCTGATGCGGTTCGAGATGCTTTAGTTCACGAGGGAATCTCGCCACAGCGTATGATAACAAAGGGATACCGCTCTGAATATCCCGTGGCATCTAACAAAACTGCGGCTGGTCGGCAGGAAAATCGGCGAGTCGAGGTGGTAATTTCTGGCTCGAACGGAGCTTTTGCGAAGGGCAGATAAAAGGTGATGTGAGTCTTTTGACTTGTAGCTATTGAAAAAAAGGGGGGGCGTTGCGCCCCCCCTTTTTTTTGGGCGCTTTTCTGTTGCAGTTGAGTTGGGGCGGTCTCTCAGGCCAAGCCTATGCGAGACGCGGCGGTGTTTCTGTGTCAGATCTCTGGTACGGGCATAAGCGCATTGCGGCAAGCCCGGAGGCAAGCGCGTGCCGGGCAGGCGCGGCCTTTCTTCCCGTCTATCTCGGGCCCCCAGGGCCGCGGGGCCCGCGGCCCTGGAGATCGGACTTTTATCGGGCCGCCTGGTGCGACTGACGGGCCCCGTAGGCCCGAGTGGCTGATGGTCTCGCATCGGAACCGCGCAAAATCGCCGAGATGACGTCCCCCGCCTGCAACACGAAGATCATCGTCGGACCGTTTCGCGTTAGGGCCCGGGGACCGCAGTCGGTTGTGGCGGGCTTGGGCCGGTAGTCTTCCCGGTGATGGGGGGCGGCAAGGGGTGCGGCGGGCGGTGCGGCCGATGGGATGTTGGCTTTTTGGGAGCCGGACGGGGCTGGGGTCGGGGGTGGCATTTGCCGGCGGCGCGGACCTCACCTTTGGCGTGGGGGCCCTTTATGGTATCCTGCGCGACTGTTTCGAACGCCCCATAAAGAGGTCCTTAAGGTCGCGTCGCGGCCCAAATCCAATGGATCAATTCGCCAAAGAAACTATCCCCGTCAATCTCGAAGAGGAGATGCGTCAGTCCTATCTCGATTACGCCATGAGCGTGATCGTAGGACGCGCCCTCCCGGATGTGCGGGACGGCCTGAAGCCCGTCCATCGACGCGTACTATTCGCCATGCGCGAACTGAGCAACGACTGGAACCGTCCTTACAAGAAGTCGGCGCGCGTGGTGGGCGATGTCATCGGTAAGTATCACCCGCACGGTGACACCGCGGTCTACGACACCATCGTGCGCATGGCCCAGACCTTCTCCATGCGTTATCCCCTGGTCGATGGCCAGGGAAACTTCGGGTCCGTGGACGGGGATGCGCCCGCCGCCATGCGTTACACCGAGATCCGCATGGCGCGTATCGCCCACGATCTCCTGGCCGACCTCGACAAGGAGACAGTCGACTTCACGCCGAATTACGACGGATCGGAGCACGAGCCGTCGGTGCTGCCAACGGCCTTGCCGAATCTCCTCGTGAACGGCTCCTCGGGGATTGCGGTGGGCATGGCGACCAATATCCCGCCGCACAACCTCACCGAGGTGGTGAATGCGCTGCTGGCACTGATCGCCGACCCGGATCTCTCGGTCGAAGCCTTGATGGCTTATATCCCAGGCCCTGATTTTCCGACCGCCGCCATCATCAACGGCAGCGCCGGGATCCGCGAGGCCTACGCCACCGGGCGCGGCAAGATCTATGTGCGCTCGCGCGTGGAGATCGAGGAAGAGCGCCCCGGGCACCGTCAGGCCTTGATCGTCACCGAACTTCCCTATCAGGTTAACAAGGCCAGACTGCTCGAAAAGATCGCCGAGCTAGTCAAGGAAGGCCGCCTCGATGGCATCGCCGAGCTGCGTGACGAGTCTGATAAGTCGGGCATGCGCATGGTCATCGAGTTGAAGCGTGGCGAGAACGCCGAAGTCATTCTGAATAACCTCTATCAGCAGACCGCACTACAGACCGTGTTCGGCATCAATATGGTGGCCCTCGAGGAGGGACAACCGCGGCTTTTGAACCTGCCGCAGATATTGAAGGCCTTTCTCAGTCACCGGCGTGAGGTGGTCACGAGGCGTACGCTCTATGAGTTGCGCAAATCGCGGGAGCGGGCCCATATCCTCGAGGGCCTCGCCGTCGCGCTCGAGAATATCGACGCTATGATCGATCTGATCAAGGCCGCGCCGGACCCGGCGGGCGCCCGACAGGCCTTGCTTGCGCGCGCCTGGTCCGCGCGCTTCGTGGCGGAACTCTTGCGTCACGCGGGTCCGCACTCGCGCCTCGAGGGATTGCCCTTGGACGTGGGCCTGCTCGATGACCGCTATGTACTGACCGAGACGCAGGCGCAGGCCATTCTGGATCTGCGACTCCATCGCCTAACGGGGCTGGAGCGCGAAAAGATCCATGAGGAGTATCAGGAGATCTTGCGCAAGATCGAGGGTCTGTCCGAGATCCTGCGCAGCGACACGCGGCTTTTGGAGGTCGTGGCTGAGGAACTCGCGGCGATCAAGACCCAATATGGGGACGGGCGTCGCACCGAGATCCTCGCCGGGCGCCTGGATTTGAGTCGCGAGGATCTGATCGCGCAGGAGGTGGTCGTCGTCACCTTATCGCACGCAGGTTACGTGAAATGCCAGCCGCTCGCCGATTACCGGGCCCAGCGGCGCGGCGGCAAGGGACGCAGTTTCGGGCGCATGCGCGAGGAAGACTTCGTGGATCGCCTGGTGGTCGCGAACACGCATGACACCGTGCTTTGCTTCTCGAACCGCGGCAAGGCCTATTGGCTCAAGGTCTATGACCTGCCGCAGACCGGCCACGGCGCTCAAGGGCGCCCGATCGTGAACTATCTGCCGCTTGGCGAGGGGGAGAAGCTCACAGCGATCCTGCCGCTTGCGGACTTCAAGGAAGGGAAGTCGGTGTTCATGGCGACCTCGGACGGGACCGTGAAAAAGACCCCCCTGGCCGATTTCTCGCGCCCGCGCACGAGCGGGATCGTGGCCATAGATCTGGTGGGGGACGATGTCCTGGTGGGTGCGGGCATCGCCCAGGGCAATAATGATATCCTTCTTTTCAGCAATGGCGGCAAGGCGGTGCGGTTCCAGGAAACGGACGTGCGATCCATGGGCCGTAACGCCCGCGGGGTGCGCGGCTTGAGCCTGCGCGAAGGCCAGCGGGTGGTGTCCTTGATGATCGTGGATCCCGGGACGGGGGATCAGGCGGTGTTGATCGCGAGTGAGAAGGGCTATGGCAAGCGCACGCTCTTTTCGGAGTTTCCGTGCCACAACCGCGGCGGCCAAGGGGTCATCTCCATGCAGGTGACCGAGCGCAATGGCGCGATCGTGGGCGCGGTCCTTGCGGGGGACGAGGACGAGGCCATGATGATCACCGACGCGGGGAGCCTGATCCGTATGCGCGCCCGCGAGATATCCCTGCAAAGCCGTAACACGCAAGGCGTGCGTTTGATGGGGCTGGACGCCAACGAGCGTCTGGTGGGCGTGGAGAAGATCGAGGAGGCCGCGGCGCTTGGTAACGGAGACGCCGAGGCCGAAACACAGGCGACGGACTCAGGTGACGACGATGGCGCGGATATTTAATTTCGGGGCGGGCCCGGCGGTCATGCCGCAGGCGGTTTTGCGTAAGGCGCAAGAGGAGCTCGTCGACTGGCATGGCAGTGGCATGTCGGTCATGGAGATGAGCCATAGGGGCAAGGAGTTTCTGGATATCGCCGCGCGCGCGGAGTCCACGCTGCGCGCCCTCATGGGGATACCGGATTCCTATAAGGTCCTGTTCCTGCAGGGCGGTGCCTCGCTGCAATTTGCCATGGTGCCCATAAACCTGCTGCGCGGCAAACAGCGCGCCGACTATATCCATACCGGCGAATGGTCCAAGAAGGCGATCGCCCAGGCGCAGCGCTTTTGCGAAGTGAACGTCGCGGCAAGCGGCGAGGCGCACGGTTTCACGGACGTCCCTGCGGTCGCCGACTGGCGCCTGGATCCGAAGGCCGCCTATCTGCATTACACCCCCAACGAGACCATAGGTGGGGTGGAGTTTCCCTTCATCCCCGACGCGGGTGCGGTGCCGCTCGTGGCCGACATGTCTTCGACCATACTGTCGCGGCCCATCGATGTAAGTCGCTTCGGATTGATCTATGCCGGGGCGCAGAAGAATATCGGGCCGTCGGGTCTTACGGTCGTGATCGTGCGCGAGGACCTCGTGGGGCAGGCGCTTCCCGGGATGCCGACCATGCTCGATTATCAGATCCATGTCGAGAACGATTCTATGTACAACACCCCGCCGACCTTCCCGATCTATATGGCCGGGCTGGTCTTCGACTGGCTGCAAGACCAAGGCGGGCTTGCCGGCATGGCGCGCATCAATGAGCGCAAGGCCCGGCTTTTGTATGACGCCATAGACGGCTCGGGCGGCTTTTATGTCTGCCCGGTAGCCAAGGATTGTCGCTCGTGGATGAACGTCCCTTTCACCCTGCAAGACCCGGGTCTCGACGAGGCCTTTCTCAAGGAGTCGCGGCAGGCGGGTCTTTTGCAGCTGAAGGGGCATCGATCGGTGGGGGGTATGCGCGCAAGCATCTATAATGCCATGCCCGAGGAGGGTGTGACGGCGCTTGTCGATTTTATACGGGACTTCGCGCGGAGACGCGGCTGATGTTCAAGGTCCGGACGCTCAACCAGATTTCGCCGCGTGGCCTGGAGCGTTTCGATGCGCAGCGCTTTCAGGTGGGCGCCGACCTGGATGACCCCGATGCCCTTATGCTTCGTTCGTTCAATATGCACGACATGCCTGTGCCGCCGCGGCTCAAGGCTGTGGGGCGCGCGGGGGCGGGGGTGAACAACATCCCGGTCGCGGCCTTGAGCCAACGCGGGATCCCGGTGTTCAATGCCCCGGGGGCCAATGCCAACGCCGTCAAGGAACTGGTGGTGGCGGGACTTCTCATCGCCGCGCGCAATCTGCGCGGGGCTTGGGAATTCGCCTCGGGTCTTGAGGGCACGGATGCGCAAATCAGTCGCGCGGTCGAGGCGGGCAAGAAGGCCTATGCAGGCAGCGAGCTGCCGGGCAAGGTCTTGGGCGTCGTGGGACTGGGCGCGATCGGGCGTATGGTCGCCCATGCGGGCCTCTTGCTCGGCATGAAGGTCGTAGGCTTCGACCCAGAACTCACTGTGGAGGGGGCCTGGCAGCTCTCAGCGGAGGTCCAGAAGGCGGCGAGCGTTGCGGATCTGTTGCGCCGCGCGGATTTCGTGAGCTTTCATGTGCCGCTGGTCGATGCCACGCGCCACATGATCGATGGGAAGACCGTAGGACTACTAAAGCCCACCGCGACCGTCCTCAATTTCGCGCGCGAGGGGGTCGTGGACGATGACGCGGTGGTGGCCGCGCTCGACGCCGGGCACCTGCACGCCTACCTGTGCGATTTTCCGACGAACCGCTTGAAGAACCATCCCAAGGTCGTGGTCTTGCCCCACTTGGGCGCCTCGACCCAGGAGGCCGAGGATAATTGCGCGATCATGGTGGCCGAGGAGCTGCAGGACTTTCTCGAGCACGGGAACGTCCGGAATTCGGTGAACTTCCCCGAAGTCGTGGTGGCGCGGGAAGGGGCATGCCGGCTCGTGGTGGCCAATGCCAATGTGCCGAACATGGTGGGCCAGATCTCGACGGCCATGGCGCGCGCCGGACTCAATATCCATAATCTCGTCAATAAGTCGCGGGGTGATCTGGCCTATACGCTGGTCGATCTCGACAGCGTGCTGCCCGACGCGGTGTATGGCGAGATCGCAGCCATTCCGGGCGTGATGTCGGCCCGCAAGATTTCGGCCTGAAGCCGTGTCCGAGCGCGCCGACGATCCGCAGTGGCGACTTGATGAGCATCGTGCGCGGATAGACGCCATCGATGAAAAGCTCCAGGAGTTGCTCGCCGAGCGCGCACACGCCGCCCAGGCGATCGCGAAAATCAAAGAATCTGCCGACGGCGAGCCTGTGTTCTATCGGCCGGAGCGCGAACGTCAGGTGTTGGCGAAGGTCCGCGCGCGCCATCAGGGGCCGCTGCCGGAAGCTGATGTCCTGCGTATCTTCCGGGAGATCATGGGGGCCTGTCTGGCCCTCGAGCACACCCTGACCGTGGCGTATTTCGGGCCCGAGGGGAGCTTTACGGAGGCGGCCCTGCGCAAGCACTTCGGGGGCGCGGTCGCGGCGGTGCCTTTGGCTACGATTGCTGAGGTGTTCCGCGCCATCGAGGCCAAGACCGCGGATTTCGGGGTCGTGCCGGTCGAGAACTCGGCGGAAGGGATTGTGAGTCACACGCATGACTTGCTCATGCGTTCGCCGCTTGTGATCGTAGGCGAGGTGGTGCTGCGGGTCCATCATCAGCTCCTCTCTCGCGCGGGCGCGCTCGACGAGATCGAGCGGGTGGCCGCCCATCCCCAGGCGCTTGCCCAATGCCGGGAATGGATAGAGCGCCATCTGCGCCATTGCGAGCAAGTGGCGGTGTCCAACAACGCCGAGGCTGCGCGCCGCGCGGTCGATGAGCCCAAGCTCGCGGCCATTGCTTCGCGCGAGGCGGCCGCCCACTGGGGCGTGCCTATCCTGGCGTCGAACATCGAAGACACCCCCGACAATGCCACACGGTTTTTCGTGATCGGGCGCAGTCCTGTGGGCGCGAGCGGGCTGGACAAGACCAGCCTCTTGCTCACAGCCCCGCACACCTCGGGTTCTCTGCATGCGCTGCTTGAGCCGTTCGCCCGTCGCGGCATCAGCCTGCTACGCATAGAGTCGCGGCCGGCCCGCCGCGCTCTTTGGGAGTATGTGTTTTTCGTGGATGTTGCGGGCCACGAGAAGGACCCGGCGATCCAAGAGGCGCTGGCCGAGCTCGAGCGTGACGGCAGCGTCGTGCGGCGTCTCGGGTCTTATCCTCAGGCCGTCTAGGACGGCACCAAGCCGATCTCAATCATAATGAGAGAGCGATTGTAAATGGCGTGTGATCCCCTGATCTTGGCGGTCCCCGGCGTCCGTGGCCTTGTGCCGTATCAGCCGGGCAAACCCATAGAAGAGCTCGAACGCGAGTTCGGTGTGACGGGGGCCATCAAGCTTGCCTCGAACGAGAATCCCTATGGCGCGGGCCCCAAGGCGCGCGCCGCCGCCAGCGCGGCGCTCGCGCAGATGGAGCGCTACCCCGACGGCGGCGGCTTCACTCTGAAACGGGCCTTGGCAGGGCGCCTTGGGGTCTCGGAGCGGCAGATTACCCTCGGCAACGGATCCAACGACGTCCTGGAGCTTATCGCGCGCACCTTCCTGTCCCCGGGAGAGACCGCCATCTGCGATCAGTACGCTTTCGCCGCCTATCCGATCAGCGTGCGGGGGCTCGGGGCGCAGATGATCCAGGTGCCATCGCGCGACTATGCCCACGACCTGGCGGCGATGGCCGCGGCCTTGAGTCCGAGCGTGCGCATGGTATTCCTCGCCAACCCCAATAACCCGACCGGGACGTGGTTCGACCGGGAGGCGCTCGCGGCCTTTCTTGCGGTCGTGCCGAAGTCCACCATCGTAGTGCTGGACGAGGCCTATCGGGAATATGTCGATGACCTGGATCATCCCGACGGCTGCGCCTTCCTTGCGCGCTACCCGAACCTAGTTGTCGTGCGAACCTTCTCCAAGATCCATGGGCTTGCGGGTCTGCGAGTCGGTTACGCCGTGTCGGATGCCGCGATCGCGGAGCTCATGAATCGGCTGCGCCAGCCCTTCAATGTGAATCTTGTCGCCCAGGCGGCGGCCGTAGCGGCCCTCGATGATGACGACTATGTGGAGCGGATGCGGGTGGCGAACACCACCGAGCGGGCAGCGCTTGTGCGCGCGCTCGGAGGGATGGGTCTTGCGGTCCTGCCGTCGGCCGGCAACTTCGTGTGTGCCGAGGTGGGGGATGCCGCGCCCATTTATGATGCCTTGCTGCGCCAGGGGGTCATTGTGCGGCCGCTCAAGCCCTATGGCATGCCGCGGCATTTGCGGATCACGGTCGGCCGTCCCGAGGAAAACACGCGCCTTTTACGCGCCCTGGCCGAAGTGGTGGGGGCTCGGTGAGTCGGGATGCGCGGCCGCCCATGCGCGTCCAGAGACGGCTTGTGATCGTCGGCGTGGGCCTCATGGGCGGGTCGCTTGCGGCGGCCTTGCGGGAGGCGCACTTCGCCGAGCGGATCGTAGGGGTGGATGCCGATCCCGCGGCGCTGGAAGAGGCGCGCTCGCGCGGCCTGATCGATGACGCCCAGGGTCTGGAGGCGGCAGTGGGCGACGCCGATATTGTGGTGCTCGCGACGCCGCTTGGCACTCTGCCGGATCTTTTGGTGCGCGCGGCGCGCAATGCAGGTCCGCAGGTGATCATCACGGATATGGGCAGTGCCAAGGGTTCCTTGGCGGCCATCGGACGGGACAGGGGTCTGGCGCGCTATGTGCCCGGCCATCCCATGGCCGGCAGCGAGTGCTCGGGGCCCGCATCCGCGCGCGCTGACCTCTTCGCCGGACGCAGTGTCATCTTGACCCCGACCGAGATCACGGCGGAGGACGCCATGGACTCTGTGCGGGCCATGTGGGAGGCGGCGCGCGCCCGCGTGGTCCTCGCCGACCCCACGACCCATGACAGGCTCGTGGCCTACACGAGCCATCTCCCGCACCTCCTCGCCTTCGCCTGCGGGGAACTCCTTGCGGCTGAGGAATCGGCCGTGGCGCTCGCGCCCTTCGTAGGCAGCGGACTCAAGGACTTTTTGCGCATCGCAGGCAGCGACCCCCTGATGTGGCGGGACGTCTGCGCGGCCAATGCTACGTTCCTCGGGCCCGCGCTCGCGGCCTTCGCCGAGCGCCTGGCGTGCTTGAGCGACGCGCTTACAAGCGGCGATTTCGAGGGTCTCATGGCGCATTTCGCGAACGCCCGCGCGTTTCGTGCCGGTTTGATGAAGGAGGTCGCCGATGGCGAGCATTGATTACACGGTGAAGGCGAAGGGGCCGCTGTCCGGGACGATCACCGTGGCTGGCGACAAGTCGATCTCGCACCGTGCTGTGATCCTGGGTGCCCTGGCCCAGGGGCGCAGCGAGATCACGGGTCTCTTGGAGGGTGAGGACGTCTTGGGGACGGTTGCCGCCTTTCGGGCGCTCGGGGTCTCTATCGAAGGCCCGCATGAGGGCCGTCTGGTGGTGGAGGGCGTGGGTCTGTATGGCCTGCAGGCCCCGCTCGGACCCTTGGATCTTGGCAATTCGGGCACCAGTATGCGACTTTTGGCGGGCCTCTTGGCGGCGCAGCCTTTCGGTACGCGTCTTGTGGGCGACGAATCACTCATGCGCCGCCCCATGGAACGGGTGGCGGCCCCGCTGCGGATGATGGGGGCTGTGATCGAGACCGGGGAGGGCGGGCGCCCGCCCCTCCATATCGTGGGCGGCCGCCCGCTGTCGGGCATCGAATACCGTTTGCCGGTGGCGAGCGCCCAAGTGAAGTCTGCCATCCTTTTGGCGGGCCTCTATGCCCAGGGGCGCACGACTGTGATTGAGCCCGCGCCGAGCCGCGACCATAGCGAACGCATGCTCGCGGGCTTTGGTTATCCCGTGACGTGCGATGGCGCCACAGTGTCGCTTGAGGGAGGGCGAGGCCCGCTGCATGCGGTCCGTCTCGATGTGCCGGCGGACCTGTCGTCGGCGGCCTTCTTCTTGGTCGCAGCCAGCATAGTCCCGGGGTCCTGCGTGCGACTCAAGCGGGTCGGGATCAATCCCACGCGCCGCGGCGTCATCGACATCCTGCGGGCCATGGGGGCGCGCATCGAGCAGGAAAACGAGGTCGTGGACAGCGGTGAGCCGGTCGCCGATCTCGTCGTGCACGCGCAGCCCCTACATGGTATCGCCATACCGCCGGAACTTGTCCCTCTGGCCATAGACGAATTCCCGGCCCTGTTCGTGGCCGCCGCCTGCGCCGAGGGCGTCACGACTTTGCGCGGCGCCGAGGAGTTGCGGGTCAAGGAGAGTGACCGCCTGGCGGTCATGGCGCGCGGTCTGAAGGCGCTTGGCGTCGCCGTGGAGGAGCGTCCGGACGGCCTTACAATCCGAGGCGGCGGGCTCTCCGGTGGCGTGATCGACTCCGGGGGCGACCACCGTGTCGCCATGGCCTTCGCGGTCGCGGGCCTGCGTGCCACAGCACCGGTTCGTGTGCGCGACTGCCGTAATGTGGCGACCTCGTTTCCGGGTTTCGTGGCCTGCGCGCGGGCGGTCGGATTCGATCTCGAGACGAGCGCGTCATGATACCGGTGCTGGCCATCGACGGCCCCTCGGGCTCCGGCAAGGGCGCGGTCGGCATGGCGGTAGCCGCACGGCTCGGCTGGCACTACCTCGATAGCGGGGCGGTCTACCGGGCCTTGGGGCTTGCCGCTGCGTGGGGGGGTATCGCGTGCGATAACGAGGCGCGCCTGCGCGATCTCGCGGCTACGCTCGACCTGCGTTTTGTCGCGGCCGCCGGTGACGAGCCCGCGGTGTTCGCCAACGGACGCGAATGTGGTGCCTTGCTGCGCAGCCCTGAGGCCGCCAATGCCGCATCCCGGCTCGCCGCCCTGGGGTCCGTGCGCGAAGCCCTGCTGGATCGTCAGCGCGTGGCGCGCAGGCCGCCGGGGCTCGTGGCCGACGGTCGCGACATGGGCAGTCATGTGTTTCCGGACGCCTTTTTGAAGGTGTTCCTCACGGCGAGCGCCGAGGTCCGAGCCCAGCGGCGCTATGATCAGTTGAAGGCGAAGGGCTTCGGTGTTACGCTCTCGCAGCTTATACAGGAGATTCGGGAGCGGGACGAGCGGGATGCCAGCCGCGCCGTCGCACCGCTCAAGCCCGCAGGGGATGCCGTCGTGCTCGACTCGTCGGCCCTCGGGCTGCAGGAAGTGGTTGACCGGGTGCTCGCCATGGCGAAAAGCCGGCAGTGACTTTTATCCCTCCGCCGAATCGAAGATCAATCGTCCGGTTATCGTTGCCGGCCAACCCGCCCTGCTTTTTGGGGCCTAGACGCCAGAGAGATTCATGAGCCAAAGCTTTGCCGAATTGTTTGAAGAGAGCATGCAGTCCTGTCAGATGCGTCCCGGCAGCCTCGTCGTGGGCGAGGTCGTGTATGTCGACGACGAGGTCGTGGTGGTCAACGCCGGCCTGAAGTCGGAAGGCGTGATCCCGACAGAACAGTTCCGCAACGCCACGGGCGAGATCGGCGCCAAGGTCGGTGACCGGATCGAGGTGGTCATCGAATACATGGAGGACGGCTTCGGCCAGACCCGCCTGTCGCGCGAGAAGGCCTGTCGCGTGAAGGCTTGGGATGTGTTGGAAGAGGCCTTCGAGAAGCAGAGCGTCGTGACTGGTATCATGACCGGCAAGGTCAAGGGCGGCTTCACCATCGCTATCGACACCATCCGGGCCTTCCTGCCGGGCTCCCTGGTCGATGTGCGTCCGGTGCGCGACCCGTCCTACCTCGAAGGCAAGGAACTCGAGTTCAAGGTCATCAAGCTCGACCGCAAGCGTAATAACGTGGTGGTATCACGGCGCGCGGTCGTGGAAAACGAGATATCGGCCGAGCGCGATCAGCTGCTCGCCAATCTCGAGGAAGGCCAGGTCGTCAAGGGTATCGTCAAGAACCTCACCGATTACGGCGCGTTCGTTGATCTGGGCGGTGTGGACGGCCTCCTGCATATCACCGACCTCGCCTGGAAGCGCGTCAAGCACCCCTCGGAGATGCTCAATATCGGCGATGAGGTGGAGGCCAAGGTCTTGCGCTTCGACCGCGAGCGTAACCGCGTCTCTCTGGGCCTGAAGCAGCTCGGCGACGATCCGTGGGTGGATCTCGCCCGCCGTTACCCGATCGGTACCCGCATCTTCGGTAAGGTCACCAACATCACCGATTACGGCGCTTTCGTCGAAATCGAGGAAGGGGTCGAGGGCTTGGTCCATGTCTCGGAGATGGATTGGACCAACAAGAATGTGCATCCGACCAAGATCGTGCAGCTTGGCGATGAGGTCGAGGCGATGATCCTCGATATCGACGAGGAGCGCCGCCGCATATCGCTTGGCATCAAGCAGTGCCAGCCGAATCCCTGGGAAGAGTTCGCCACTTCGCATAACAAGGGCGATCTCGTGAAGGGTCAGATCAAGTCGATCACTGACTTTGGCGTTTTTGTCGGCCTTGAAGGCGGCATCGACGGCCTGATCCACCTCACCGATCTGTCATGGAGCCGCGCCGGCGAAGAGGCGGTGCGCGACCTGAAGAAGGGCGACGAGCTGGAGGCGGTGGTATTGGCGGTCGACCCCGAACGCGAGCGGATCTCGCTCGGCGTGAAGCAGATGGAGGGCGACCCCTTCAATAATTACTGCGCCGAAAACGGCAAGGGTGCCGTGGTGACGGGGGTCGTGACAGCGGTGGATGCCAAGGGTGCGACCATCAAGCTTTCTGATGACGTCGAGGGTTATCTGCGCGCCGCCGAGGCCTCGCGCGAGCGTATCGAGGATGCGCGTGCGGTCCTGAAGGACGGGGATACGGTCGAGGCCAAGGTCATGACCATAGACCGCAAGAACCGCAAGATTACGCTGTCTGTGCGCGCCAAGGACATGGAACGTGAGAATGAGGCCGTTCAGGAATACACCCGCAAGGCGCCTGTGGCAACCTCGTCTCTTGGTGATAAACTGAAAGAGAAGCTCGGGCAAAAGGAGTGATGGGGCTTTAGCGCGATGACGAAGTCCGAACTCATTCAGAGCCTGGCGGCGACTCAGCCGCAGTTGGATCAGCGGGACGTCGAGCTTGCGGTAAAGGGCCTTTTGGAGCGCATGTCGAGTGCGCTGCAGGCCGGTGAGCGCATCGAGGTGCGGGGGTTCGGGAGTTTCTCCCTGCACCACCGTCCGGCGCGGCTCGGGCGCAACCCGAAGACTGGGGTGAGCGTGCACGTTCCGGATCGTCGCGTCCCGCACTTCAAGCCGGGCAAGGAGTTGCGCGAGCGGGTTGATCAGTAAGCCCATCGCGTGTGGCGCGAATAAAGAAAGAAGAGCGGCATGGGCGGGGCGCCCGTGCCGTTTTTTTTGCAAGGGGGTAGCCTTCACCATGAAGCGGGTCCTGTATGGCTCGATCGCGATTCTGGTGGTTTTTATTGCCCTGGGATTCGCGTATAAGAATGCCGCCGATGTGACGGTGCGTTACTACGGGGGGCTCGCGTGGCAGGCGCCGCTGGCCCTCGTCCTGGTCGTGGTCCTTGTGATGGGCATCATTGTGGGTTTCATGGCGAGCCTGAATCGTTTGGTGCGTCTGCGCCGCCAGCTCGGCGTGGCTCGCAAGCAGGTGCGCCAGATGGAACAGGAGGTCGCGAACCTGCGCGCTTTGCCCATAAAAGATGTTCTTTGAGCACGCCTCGGTACTGATCTGGCTGCTGCTGCCGGTGGCGGCCGGTTCCGGGTGGGTGGCGGCGCGCTATGATCAGAGGCGCCACCGGGCGCGCAAGGATCTGCCGACCGCCTACTTCAAAGGCCTGAACTTCCTCCTGAACGAACAGGCCGACAAGGCCATCGAGATCTTCATTAAGGTCCTGGAGGTCAACTCCGAGACGGTCGAGACCCATCTCGCTCTCGGAAGTCTGTTCCGCCGGCGCGGAGAGGTCGAGCGCGCGATACGCGTCCACCAGAACATCATCGCCCGCCCCGCGCTCGACCGCGACCAGCGGGCGCGCGCACTGCTCGAGCTCGGACAGGATTACCTGAAGGCGGGTCTTTTGGATCGCGCTGAGAACCTGTTTTTGGAACTCGCTGAGATCCGATTGCACAATGAGGAGGCCTTGCGGCTCCTCATGCATATCTACCAGCAGGAGCGGGACTGGGAAAAGGCCATCAGCGTATGCCGTAGGCTCGGGCGGGCCGGGGGCCCCGGATTGAATGACGTGATCGCCCAGTATTATTGCGAATTGGCCGAGGAGGCCTATAAGCGCAACGAGCATGACGTGGCGCGCGAACAGGCCAGACGGGCGCTCCAGAGCGACAAGGCGTGTGTGCGGGCGAGTATGGTTCTTGGTAATATCGAGGCCGATCTCGGTCGCCATAAAGACGCTATCAAGGCTTGGCGGCGCGTCGAGATCCAAAATCCCCTGTATCTGGGTGAGGTCGCGCAGGCGCTGGCCAAGAGCTACCAGGCGGTGGGCGACGAAGAGGGGCTGTATCGGTTTTTCCAGGAGGCCCTGGGGCGACATCGCGACATCGCGCTCATACTCGCCTTGGCGGACGTAATCGAGCGTCGCGAGGGTTTGCGTGCCGCAGAGGCCTTTATCGTCTCGTGGCTGCGCAGGCAGCCCTCGGTGCGCGGCCTAAACCGCCTCATCGGGCTGCATGTCGAGCAGGCCGCGGGTGAGTCGCGCGAGGATCTCGCGATCTTGAAGGGGATCATCGAAAAGATTGTGGAGGGCCGCAGGCGCTATTTGTGTCACCAGTGCGGTTTCTCGGGCCAGTCCTTGCACTGGCAGTGTCCGGGCTGTCACCGCTGGAACACCGTCACGCCATCGGGAGAGGACGATGTCGTTTGAAGACCCGGTCATCATCGTGGCCTTGGATTTTGCGGATGCGCGCGGCGCGCTTGGTGCGGCGCGCAGCCTCGATCCCGCGCAGTGCCGCGTCAAGGTGGGCCTCGAGCTTTTCTGCGCCGAGGGACCCCCTGTGGTCCAGGCCCTGCAGGGCCTCGGTTTCGAGGTGTTCCTGGACCTCAAGTTCCATGATATCCCCCATACCGTCGCCCGCGCCTGTGCCCGCGCCGCGGAGCTTGGGGTGTGGATGGTGAATGTGCATGCCCTCGGGGGCCCGCGCATGCTTGAGGCGGCGCGCCGGGCGATTCCCACAGGCGGGCCGCGGCTCGTGGGCGTCACGATCCTTACAAGCCACAGCCCGGAGGAGGTGGCGGCCTTGGGGTTGGGGGCAAGTGCGGAACGGGTGCGAAGTCTGGCGCGCTCCTGTCGCGAGGCGGGGCTCGACGGGGTCGTGTGTTCGGGCCGCGAGGCGTCCGATCTGCAGGATCTGCGCACGGGCGGTTTCGTGCTGGTCACCCCGGGTATCCGCCCCCAGGGCGCTGCGGCCGACGATCAGAGGCGTACGCAGACGATCAGCGAGGCGCTGGCCTCGGGCGCCGACTATCTGGTCATCGGCCGGCCCGTGACGGAGGCGCCGGACCCGGCGGCGGCCCTCGCTGCGTATCTCGGTGAGGTGCGTGCGGCCGGCGCCCGCAAGGCATCGAAAAACCAGGAGCCGTCGTGACGAATTCCCTTTCGGCGGTCTTGGACCGCATGACCCGCGCGCGGGTGACGGTGGTCGGGGATGTGATGCTGGACCGCTATTGGTACGGGGGCGTGGAGCGCATCTCGCCCGAGGCCCCGGTGCCCGTGGTGGCGGTGGGGCGCGCCGAGGAGCGCCCGGGCGGGGCCGCCAATGTGGCACAGAATATCGCGGGGCTGGGCGCTCACTGCACCCTCATTGGGCTCTGCGGTGACGACGCCGCGGCGGATTCGCTTGCGACTTTGCTCGGCGCCTGCGGGGTCGCGCACCGCCTGGTCCGCGACCCCCTGGTCAACACCACCGTGAAGCTGCGCGTCGTGTCGCGCAACCAGCAGCTGATTCGCATCGATTTCGAGACCCAGGCCACCCCCGACGGTTGCCGCGATCTCGTCGCCGCTTACAAGGAAGGCTTGAGCGATGCCGGGGCTGTGATCGTGTCCGACTATGGAAAGGGTGGACTGAATCATGTGCGCGATATCGTCGCTTTCGGCCGCAAGGCGGGCCTGCCGGTGGTGGTCGATCCCAAGGGCGACGACTACAGTCCCTATCGCGGCGCAACCCTCATCACACCCAACCGCAAGGAGTTCGAGCAGGTGGCGGGGCGCTTCCAGGACGAGGATGGCCTCGAACGCAAGGCGCGTGGCCTGATCGAAGAACTGGCGCTGGAGGCCTTGCTCGTCACGCGCAGCGAGGAGGGCATGACATTATTCGAGCGCAACGGGCCGCGTACTCATGTGCCGGCAAAGGCCCATGAGGTTTACGACGTGACCGGGGCGGGCGACACGGTGATTGCGATGGTAGGCGCGGCGCTGGCGGCGCAGGCAAGCCTGCTGCAGGCCATACACGTCGCAAACGCCGCGGCCGGTATCGTAGTTGGGCATTTGGGGGCAGTGGCTGTGCCGCGCGAGGAACTCTCGCGAGCCTTGGCTTTGGAGGATGGGGCATGATCGTAGTCACGGGCGGGGCTGGTTTCATAGGCTCCAACATCGTCAAGGGATTGAATGAGCGCGGTCGGCACGACATCATCGTCGTCGACAATCTGGAGCACGGCGACAAGTTCCTGAATCTTACCGATTGCGAGATTGCCGATTATCGAGACAAGCGGGATTTCCTGTCGGATATCGAGAAAGGTGCCTACGCTGGCCGCGTCGAGGCGATATTTCATGAGGGTGCGTGTTCAGACACTATGAACCACGACGGGCTCTACATGATGCGCAATAATTTTGAGTATTCGAAGGCCTTGCTTACCTTTTGTGAGCGCGAGGGGGCACAGTTTCTGTACGCCTCGTCGGCCTCTGTCTATGGCGCGGGTCGCGTGTTCCGCGAGGTACGCGATGTCGAGTCCCCATTGAACGTCTATGGTTACTCGAAGTTTTTGTTCGATCAGTATGTGAGACAACAGGCGCGCCTTGCCTGTCAGGTAGTCGGGTTCCGGTACTTCAACGTGTATGGGTCGCGCGAGCAACACAAAGGCCGCATGGCGTCAGTCGCTTACCATTTCTTCCATCAGTACCGGCGGACGGGCCAGGTGCGCTTGTTCGGTGCCAGTGGTGGCTATGCGCCCGGCGAGCAGCGCCGCGACTTTGTGTCGGTGGAGGATGTGGTGAAGATCAACCTCCATTTCTTCGACAACAAGGATGTGAGTGGCATCTATAATGTCGGCACGGGACGCGCGCAGACCTTCAACGAGGTGGCCGCAGCGACCGTGAACGCATTGAGGCGCCACGACGGCGAAGAGCCGCTTGCGACCGATGATCTCGTGAAAAGGGAGATCATTACCTATATCCCGTTTCCGGAGGCCTTGGCCGGCAAGTATCAGAGTTTCACGCAGGCGGATGTCGGCGCTTTGCGCGGCGCAGGCTACGCCACGCCCGCGTATGACGTCGAGCAGGGCGTGGGACGCTATGTGGAGCGGCTTTTGGCCGCAAGCTCGTCGTCGTGAGGGAGACCGCCACCATGAAGCTTCATCCGGTCATTCTTTGTGGCGGAAGCGGGAGCAGGCTCTGGCCCCTCTCGCGCGATCATCATCCCAAGCAACTGCTGCCACTTTTCGGAACGCGCAGCCTCCTGCAAGAGACGGTGCTGCGCCTGGAGGGGCTTTCCAATCTCGGCGCGCCTGTGGTCGTGAGCAACAGCGAATACCGCTTTTTGATCGCCGAACAGATGCGCGAGAGGCGAAGGAGCCGGCTTCGGGGCTTGAGAGCGATGGCGCGCAGCGAATGTATCACGCCAAGTCGCGTATGGCGCCCCTGGGGTTTTTATGAAAGCTTGGATAAGCGGCACACGCTTTCAGGTCAAACGCATCATGGTGAGGCCGGGCGCCGCGCTGTCGCTGCAGATGCATTACCACCGCGCTGAGCACTGGGTTGTGGTCAAGGGTACGGCGCGGGTGGTGCGGGATTTCGAGGAGTTCTTGGTCACCGAGAACCAATCGACCTCTATCCCAGTGGACGTGCGTCACCGATTGGAGAACCCGGGCCTGATACCGCTTGAGATGATCGAGGTGCAGTCCGAGAGTTATCTCGGGGAGGACAACATCACTCGTTTTGAGGACATCTATCGGCGCATAGAGCCGTCGGTGGGCGGATAGGGCGGAGCCCTTATCCCAGCAAAGAGGCCATGGCAGGGATCGCGTCGGCGGAGGGGAGGCGATGATAACGAGACTTTGGCGTCTGTTGCGTCCGCGCGAGCGGCGCGAGGCGGCCCGGATTTTCGGTTGGATGGTGATCACGTCAGGCTTCGAGATGCTGGGTGTTGGGGTCGTATTGCCGGTGGCCATGTTTCTTGTGCATCCGGAGCGGGTGATGGCCATGCCCACCGCGCAAGCGGTCGATCGATTCCTCGGGATATCGTCGGGACGCGGCTTTGCGGTGGCGCTCGCCTTTTTTCTCTTGCTGATCGTAGGCACCAAGGCTTTGGTCGTGTCTCGCGGCTATCGCCGCCAGTTCGGTTTTCTCTATGGACTACAAAAGGATCTTGCCGATCGTCTGTTGGCGGGCTACGTGGCGGCGCCCTATGTCTTCCACTTGACGCGCAATAGCACCGACCTTTTGAAAAACGTGCGGGGCGAGATCCCGGTCTTGACCGAGGGGGTGCTGCTTCCGGGTCTGCAGATCGTGAGCGAGTCGGTGGTGTCGCTTGCCGTATTCAGCCTACTGCTCGTGGTGAGCCCTGGGCTTACGCTCGGCGTGGGCGGGGCGCTCGGGGTCGCGTTCCTGGTGATATTCCGGGCCACGCGCGCCCGCAACGAGCGTCTCGGACGGGTGCGACAGGAGGCGCTGACCGCCATGTTTCGTCATGCTGCGACCGGGCTTTCGGCCATCAAGGATCTTACCGTGCTGGACCGACAAGGGCCGCTCCTCTTACAGCACGAGGACGCTACGCGCCGCTACAGCGAGGCGAGCGCGGCGCAGATGGTGACCGCCCACATGCCGCGGCTTGCCATCGAAGGGCTGGCCTTTGGCGGTTTGATCAGCATCCTTCTGTACGCGGAGTGGATCCTGCGCGAGCCGCAGGCGGCGATCCCGCTCATGGCGATGTATGCGATGGCTGTGTTCCGGCTCATGCCCTCGCTCACGAAGATGCTGAACGCGGCGATGTCGATACGCTTCAATCGGGCGACCATCGACATCGTCGCAGGCGCGCTCGAGGAGATCGGGGCGTCAGTGGGCGACGAGACGCATACGCCCTTGATATTCGACCACGAGATCACTTTGCGCGGCTTCAGTTACGCCTACCCAGGCTGCGTGCAGCAGGCCTTGGATGCCGTGGACTTGACGATCATGAAGGGGTCATCGGTGGCGTTTGTGGGTCCCTCGGGGGCCGGCAAGACCACGCTCGCCGACGTCCTGCTCGGTCTCTTGCAGGGGCGCGGCGATGTGCTTGTGGATGGCAGCCCTTTGAGCCCAGGGGCTTTGAAGGCGTGGCGGCGGCAGATCGGCTATGTCCCCCAGCAGATCTATCTCGCTGACGATACCATCGCCGCGAACGTCGCCTTCGGCGTGGCGTGCGAGGAGATCGATCGCAAGGCCGTGATGCGTGCACTCAGGATCGCGCAGATGGCAGACTTCATAGACGAGCTCCCCGAAGGGATCGATACCGAGGTCGGCGACCGCGGTGTGCGTCTTTCCGGTGGGCAGCGCCAGCGCCTCGGGATCGCGCGCGCCTTGTACCACGATCCCGCGATCCTGGTGCTCGACGAGGCCACGGCCGCCCTTGACGGTCCCACCGAGGCGGATCTGACGGATGCCATCCATGCGCTGGCCGGCGCCAAGACCATGATCGTCATTGCCCATCGACTGAGTACCGTAGCCTGCTGCGACGAGGTCGTACTGCTTGAGGCCGGACGTATCACGGCGCGCGGGACGTTCACGGAACTGTCGCGTCGCTATGATTTTTTCCGGGCGCGGGGGCCGCTCGCCGCCAAGTCCGCGTGAGGGAGGCTTGGTGCGCGTCCTCGTGACCGGGGCCTTGGGCTTCATCGGGGCGGCTCTTGTGCCGGCCCTTGAGGCCGCCGGATACGGGGTGTGCGGCCTGGGGCGCGGCCCCGGGCCCTTGACCGACTGGCGGCAGGCCGATCTGACGCGACCTACGTCGCTGGCCGGCGTCTGCGCCGATTGCGATGCCGTCATCCACCTAGCGGGCGTCGCCCATACCCGCGCATCGGGTGCGGACCACTGGGCAGTCACCGTCGAGGGTACCCGTGCCTTGTTGGCCGAGGCCCGCGCCGCGGGTGTCGCGCGGTTTGTGTTCGTGAGCAGCATCAAGGCCGAGTGTGCGCAGGATGAGTATGGCGATAGCCGACGCGCCGCCGAGGAGCTGGTGCGCGCCGCGGGATTGCCGTCCTGCGCGATCGTGCGCCCAGCGCTCGTGTATGGCCCGGGTATGCGCGGCAACCTGGACCGCCTGCTGCGTCTTGCGGATCACCCGTGGCCCGTGCCGATCCCCCGCGGGCTTGCGCGACGCAGTCTCGTGCACCGCGACGATCTCGTGCGCGTGTTGGTCGCACTCGTGCCGCGACAAGCGTCCACCGCCACCTACACCGTGACCGATGGGACGCCCTATACCGCGCGCGAGATCTACGATGCGATGCGGGTCGGGCTCCGACGGCCCCCGGCACGCTTGGCGCTGCCCGCAGGCGTCGTGACGGCGCTCGCGCGGTTCGGGGATGCCGTGACGCGCTGGACGGGGCGCTCGTGCCCCTGGGACACACACGCGCTTGCGCCCCTGCTCGAGTCGTGTGTGAGTAGCGATGACGGCGTGTGGGGGGCGCTGGGCATGGCCCCGCGCCACTCCCTGGCGCAGGCGGTGGCGGATATGGCGGACGCCGGGCGCGCGGGCAGGGGTGTTCCGTGAGGGAGGGCGCGCCGCGTATCGCCGTCTCGATTGTGAGCCACGGACAGGGGGCGCTCGTGGCACGTCTTTTGGCGGACATCGCCCGGTTTTGCCACACGCCGGTGCAGGTTGTG